>JBDGPI010000077.1:3516-16582 GCA_042219765.1 Salsurabacterium abyssinicum (SeqCode) | reverse complement strand
CTGGTGGGATTCTATTTCGGATTCAATGCCTTCTATTTCGGTTTCCAGGGAGTCCCGGTACCGGTCGAGTTCCCGCTTCTTTTCCTCGATTGCTTCGGGGGTTTCCTCCGTGGAGCGACGAGCATCGTCAATAATCCGGCGGGCTTCCTTGCGGGCCTGGTACTTGCGGTACCAATCCCAGAGATTATGGAGAACATACCCCACTAGGAAGCAGGAGAAAAAGAAAACCAAGCCTAAAATAAAAGAACTCATGGTCAGAGCGGTCCTGGCGAAGAAGGATACCGGAAAAGGTTGGTAATACGGCTACTTACCGTCCGGATTCAGTTTTCTCGGAGAAGCCTCTCCGTTGGTAATGAAATTCGGCATCTGAGAGGACTCCACCAGATGTTTCGCTTCGTCGAAAGCACCTTTAACATAAGGGCTAATTTGTCCGACACCGTTTTCGAGTGCCTGATTTTTAACGGAACCTAACTGAGAGGGAATCACGGACGCCAGATCAATGATCTCTTCGGCCCCGACCTTGATTGGATCGGTAATTTCACGGCCGAGGTCCCGGATTTCCTCACGGATTTTATCCCGTGTTTCATCCCCTTTGTTGGACCAGAGTAGCAGGCCAATCCCGACACCGTAGGCAGCACGGTCAAGCAGATCTCCGATAATGGTCTTGACGTGTTCACTATCGGTCAGGATTCCCGTGAAGTTGGTGAAGACTGCCTTGGGTCCAGAGGCGTATTCCAGACGGATCTTTCGGGCGGTCGTTTCATCGAGGGAGTTCATGTGACTGTTGACGTCTTTGTCGAGCTCGTTGTTGAGAAGTCTGAGCAACTCCTGGCTCGACTGATCAAGTTCATCAGCTAATTCGTAGACTCTCATTGTTGAACCTCCTTAAAACATTAACCGGCTTAATTAACAATCTTGAACACAAACGGGCAAACTGTGAGAGATCATGTAAACGATAGCCCCTTCACTACCAATTTACTAGGTACTAACCCAATCTTCAAATCAAATGAACAGATCGAGACTGAACTCAGGGGCTGTGATCTCAGGAAGGCGGCTGTCGGGTTCTCAGAGGTTCAGGCAAGAACTCTTCCTGATGAAACAGAAGACCAACTCTGGCTACTAAAGTCCGGGTTCAGTCGAAGCTCCGTCGTACTCGTAGTTCGCATTAATCTCCGTGTACTCGTTCCATTCCTGAGGAAGGTCGTCTTCGAAGAAGATTGCCTCGACCGGGCACTCGGGTTCACACATGGCGCAGTCGATACATTCCTCGGGATGGATGTAGTACATATCATCGTCTTCACGGGTATATATACAGTCCACTGGACAGACTTCGACGCAAGCTGAGTCTTTGACTCCGATGCAGGGTTCAGCGATGATGTAAGCCAAGCTCCTCCACCTCCAAAAATAAAATTAATGTCTTGATACTGAAACAATTAAAGCCGGAAATGTCAATAGTCACAAATTTTAAATAGCCTCAAATTAAGTTTAGTATCTCATAGTTTCCCGCCGAAATTGAGGGAAAATTTCAGGTGATGTGTTTACCCCCATCGACCTCGATGATTGAACCGGTTGTGTAGGTGGCGCCCGTTGCCAGGAAGTGGACGGTCCGGGCCACCTCGCGGGATGATCCGGTTCGGTTTAAGGGAGTACGGTCCAGAATTGATCTTCGTTCGGCTTCATCGTAATCGGACGGGAAATCGATCGGTCCCGGGGCGACGGCATTTACACGAACATCCGGCGCCAGGCGGCGGGCCAGGCTCCGTGTGATGTTTTCCAGGGCCGCTTTACTGGCAAAGTACGGAATGTGGTCCGGGTAGGGATGATCGGTTGAGCAGTCCGTGAGGTTGATAATCGTCGACCCTTTCTCAAGCAGGTCCTCGGCACACCGGCGACTAAGCTGGTAGGGGGCCCGGGCGTTTAAATTCATCTGCTCGTTCCAGTCGTTTACTGGAGTGTCCGATGAGGCGGTTTCCCGATAAATTGCCGCATTGTTCACCAGCAGGTTCAGGTTGTCGAAATCCTCCAGGTATGTTTCGATTAGTTGGTTACAGCCGGATGGACTGCTTAAGTCAGCTTGGACAGTGGTTAGGTTGTTCCCCTTCAAACTTTTAGCCTGATCCCTGGACGAGTGGAATTGCGCGGTGACGAGCCAACCTTTGTCATGGAAGAACTTCGAAATCTCGCGCCCGATGCCGCTTACTCCTCCAGTTATTAGTACAGTCTTTGGCATATAATTTTACCTCCAACCTCAATGTGAGACTCAGTGAGGGACTACTATGAGACGGTATTTTTCATTTGGACTACAACTGCTGGGGTTATTGATCGTAGCCCAGGCGCTCGTTATTGGCGTCATGGCCGAAGTTAACCCGATGGCCAAGGAACTGACAATTCTAACACTGGGCGCCGTGGTTTTCATGATCGGTCACTGGCTTCAACCGGAGTCCTAATCGGAGGGTTTCCTGTCGGAGAGAAGGGGTCTCCAGGTTGGCCGAAAGGTTCCCGAATTAGAGAAGGCTGCGCATCCGCTGGGCCATGTACTGGTAGGCGGAGTAGCGTTTGGTTTCCTCGTTGGCCAGCGTTTGCTGTACGTCATCCAGTCGGTTTAGCGTGTCACGATTTTCCTCTTTGAACGCATCCAGGGATTGATCCCGTTCCAGTAGGCGCTGCAGCAGTTGTCGTTGAAGATCGTGCAGCTCAATTCCCAGTGTCCTGAAGGCAAATTGATCCCAACGTGACTCCGGGGCCTCCTCGAATATTCTACGAATCACCCAGTCGACGTGAAGGGTTTGCCCGAGGCGGAAGTACAGGTCGGAGAGTTTCCGAATATCAATGTCATCAAGGTCCTGATTTATCAGGAGAATTTCAAGCGCGGGCACGAGGTAAGGTAATTTTCCCAGTTGTTGACTTAAGTCCCGGCTGAAATTGCGTTCCTCCCACCGTTTTACGTTCTGGTTCAGGAAGCTTTCCTGACGTGGCTGTAGGGTTTCAAGGATGGTTTCGAAATGGTTGTCGAGGTCATTTTTCATTTGTTCCTGGAATCCGGGCGAAATTACGCTAACACCGACCGTATCGATTAACCAGCTTATGGTGTGAGCTGAATTGTCAACGATCCGTTGCCAGGCGTCGTACTGGGCGGTGGTTGACACTTTATTGTCGAGTTCGAAAATCTTATTTCTGAGGGATTCTCCATTGCTGAGCCTGTCGGCCGTCAAGTAGGACTTCGTTAACCGGATCAGACTGACACCGAGTTCTTCCTCCAGCCGGTGGAAGAAAATACAACCTGCCCCGTCAACGCAGTAGTTCACGAGGGACGTCAGGGCAATTTCTTTCCGCAGCCGATGGTTGTCAAGTGCGGAGGAATGGTCCTGGATGACCTTGGGCGGGAAGTACCGTCGCAGGAACGGTTCAATCACGGTGGATTCCGGCCACGATTGCTGGCGTGTTTTGTTGTAGAGGTCCATCTTGGTGTAGCTGAGAAGAACGGCCAGTTCCGGCCGGGTCATGGACTCGTTGGCTCGCTGTCGGTCCTGAAGTTCCTGTTCGTCGGGTAAAGATTCCACGGACCGATCGAGGTTAATCGTTTCCTCCAGGTGCTGAATGAGGTGGCGGTAGTCCTCCATGCGGTCCGCCGAGTGGACGGACTCGAGGCTGATCACGGCCGATTGTTCGTAGTTGTCGTGAATGACGTCGGTCATGACCTCGTCTGAAAGGGAATTAAGAAGGGATTCCCGTTTGTCGGGGTCAAGAATATTTTGCTTAATACTCTCCTTGAAAAGAATTTTTAGGTTGACCTCGTGGTCGGATAAATCGACCCCACCACTGTTGTCGATGAAGTCAGTATTAAGTTTGATGCCATGGCGGTCGAGTTCGATCCGGCCGTTCTGGGTGATGCCGAGGTTCCCCCCTTCACCAATTACGGAAGCCCGTACCTCGTCGGCGTCCGCCCGGAAGGCGTCGTTCTGGGGATCCCCGACGTCGGCGTGGGACTCCTTGCTACTTTTGATGTAAGTTCCGATCCCACCGTTCCACAGCAGGTCCACGTCCGCGCAGAGGATTGCCTTGATCAGGTCATCCGGCGTAATCTCCCTACTGTCGAGGTCAAGGCAGTCCCGGGCTTCTTCGGAGAGCTCAAGCAGGTTGGCACTGCGGGAGTAAACGCCGCCCCCATCACTCATGATGGATTCGTCGTAATCCTCCCAGGTTGATCCCTCCATTTCGAAGAGGCGTTTGCGTTCCTCGAAGGAGGCCGCTGGATCGGGGTCGGGATCGAGGAATATGTTGCGGTGGTTAAACGCGGCGTTCAGTTTAATATTGTCGGATAGAATCATTCCGTTTCCGAAAACATCACCACTCATATCACCGATGCCGACAACCGTGAAGGTTTCCTCCTGTATGTTCTTTCCAAGTTCACGGAAGTGTCGTTTAACGCATTCCCAGCCCCCTTTGGCAGTGATACCGAGTTCCTTGTGGTCGTAGCCGACCGATCCCCCGGAGGCAAAGGCATCCCCGAGCCAGAAATCGTATTTGTCGGCGACCCGGTTGGCCGTATCCGAGAACGTGGCGGTTCCTTTGTCGGCCGCAACGACGTGATAGGGGTCCTCCCCGTCGTAAGTGACGAGGTTCGGTGGAGTGGTAAGTTCACCTTCAACGTAGTTGTCCGTCAAATCGAGCATCGCGTGCATGAACACAGCGTACTGTTCCCGTGCGTGTTTTTCGAGGGGCTTCCCCGGGTCCAGGTACTCCGTCTTAAGCACGAAGCCGCCTTTTGCCCCCTCGGGCACAATCAGGGCATTCTTGACTTTCTGGGTTTTCATAAGGCCAAGTATTTCGGTGCGAAAGTCGTCCCGGCGGTCACTCCAGCGAATACCGCCACGGGCTATTTTTCCGCTGCGAAGGTGTAGTGCCTCCATCAGTGGGGAGTAAACAAAGATTTCGTAGAGAGGCCTGGGCTCGGGCATCTGATCGACCGACTCGCAATCTATTTTAATTGAGATATATTCGTCGGAGGCCTCGGGGTCCGGTGTGTCACCGGGTTCCTGAAAGTAGTTCGTCCGTACGGTTGATTCGATCAAATTCAGCATGGACCGGAGTATCTGGTAGGGGGTGCGACCTTCAATATCCTGGAGTCTATTCTCGAGTTCCCGGCATCGTTCCTCGACAGTTCCCTGCCGGTTTTCAACTGTTTGGGAGGGGTCGAACTTTAGCTTGAAGAGGTCGTGAAACTCCTTGGCGAGATCGGAGTATTCCAGTAGCGTTCGATTAATGGATTCCAGTTTTATTGCCGGGGATAACTGATGGAAGTAATTTTTGTAGAGGCGAAAGACGTTCAATACCTGGGTGGGTAAATTTTTACGCAGGATTAATTCGTTGAGTGAATCGTCACGGTAATTGCCGTCGAGTATCCGGGAAATGCTTCTGGTAAGCTCTTTTTTACAGTTCGAGAGGTCCAGTGGTTTGTTATCGGGACCCAGTACGTCAAACAGGTGAAGGTGGTAACTGGACTCACCGGCGTCGATTTCAAAGGTGGCCTGTTGAACAACGGTGAAACCGTGGTTGGACAGAATCGGCATCGTCTGGTTGAGGGAATACTTTTCGTCGTGATAAATCATCAGGTGAGTGGCGTCCCCGTCCGCGTTAACCAAATCGATAAGGGGTGTCGTTTCCCTCCGATGCCGGAGGGACTCAAGGTTACGGATGTCCTGAAGCGCAATCTCGGGGGATACCAGGGCACGGTAGTTCTCCGAAAAGGTGTCAAGGTAACTGAGGTACCGCTGGCGTTTTGTTTTGTCGCTTTCCTGACTGAAGATCTGTTCCCTGAGCCTGTCGCTCCAGGTTCGGGTGTAACCGTGCAGTTTCTCCTCAAGTTCTTCGAAGCTACCCGACTTTGGATTCATCCTTTCGGTCTCGATGTCAAAGTACAATCGGGCCATTGCTCCTTCGCCCAGTGACAGACGGTAGTCAATGTGGTCCGCCTCGAATTCCTGCTTCAATTCCTCCTGTATTTGCTTTCGGATTTCGCCGCTGAACTTTTCCTTCTCCATCATGATCATCATGGTCAGGCCTTCGTGGTGGGGCACCGGGCGAGCCCGAACCTTGAATGTGCGTTCCCCTTTGACGTCAATGATTGTCTGGATGTCCTCAATCAGCTCCTCCAGGGGGGTCATGAACAGTAGATGCTTCGGCATGCTGTTGTAAATCGAGTAGACGTCCCGGTAGTCATGAGTGTGTTCGGCCAGCCCCTGGCGGGCGGTAAGCTTCTCGAATTTCTGCTGGAGGACCGGGATCTGGACGGACGGTTCGGTCATGACCCTGTTGGTAAACAGTCCCAGGAAGAGATCCTGGCCGACCAGTTCACCGTCCTTGTTGTAGTCGTTGACGGTCAGACAATACAGTCGATCCCGCCGGTAAACCCGGCTTAGGATATTTGTTTTGTTGAAGGAAAAAATCGATTTGGACGAGGTTGAATCGCTGTCACTGGACTGTTTTAAAGGTAGTTTTTCGAGAGTCCGGAAGTCCTCCCGCCGGAGAAGTCCCATTGGTTCGGAAATTCCCTGGCCATTGGTCTGTTTGTTGTAACCGTACCCCAGGAAAACAAAGTTATCCTCGAGAAGGTAATCAAAAAAGGACCGAACGGTTCCGATATCGTAGGTCGATTCTTCCGAGTAATAGACATCGTTGTCGAGCAGAGTTTTACGATCCCTTAACTTGCCTGTCATTGACTCAAAATCGGTGACCGAGAGTTCAATGTCCTCGAAAATGGTGATCAGTTCCGATTCCAGGTCGGGCAGCGACGATGACTCCGGGGCCTGAACCCAGATGCTAAGAAAGAATGGACCGGGTGACTCCCCGGAGGAGTACGGAAATGTTTCAGTGTCAACGGAGGAATAGATAGTGTGTTCGATTTCAAAGTCTTCGTTGCTGATCCATTCAATAAATGAGTCAACGACGAAGGGATAGTCGGGTACGACGGCGTTTACAATGGCGTAGGGAAATTGACCGGCGTCCTCAATGGGGGAATCAGTACAGCTGATTTGATTTTCCGACGTGGCGGTGAACGTTTGAATTTGATCGCGAAGAAACTTCAGGTAATCGAAGACGTCCCCGGGAGGAATCTTCTCGATGAGTTCGGATTCGTTTGAATCATGAATTTTGTCCAGCAGGTAGGCGTATTGCGGGAATTCACTCTCATTAACTTTGTTTCGGATCTTCTGCAAGACATTCTGGAAGGATTCCGAGTAGTCTTTGTCTTCATCAAGGTGAGTCTGTTTAGATAAATTAATGGAAGCCAAATAGATCACCAGACCTTTTTACAGGGTGTCAAAACACTCCTTACGAGTCTTTTCAGGGTTCAAAAGCAGTATAGGAGGGTTGATTGCAATTTGAAACAGCGGTTTTTCCTTAAAGACTTTAAGTAATCTTGCCGATGATAATTGGTGTAGAGGACGCAGGAGGGCTTCTTATGAGATTGGATCCTGATTTTTCGGATGAACTCGTTGATCTTGTTAAAAATGTTTCAAACCGATTTCCCGACGAAGCCGAGAAGCTTCTGAGGGAAGACGACCAGAGTCTGCAGGTTTACCTTGCGTCCGATGCCTTTCTCGAGGATCTTCTTGCCGACAATTCACCCATTGACGTTGGTTCAGACGTATTCTTTCTCGTGCTACTGTACCAACTTCAGCGTAAAATTAACCAGGATCAGCACTTCCAGCGGGACTTTCTTCACCACCTTCGGGAGACGTCCGACCAGAGCTGGTCCCGGTCCTCGGTCAAGTCCTTCCTCGACGACGAAGGATTGATTCTCTACCTCGTGGAAATGCTTGATCAGTTTATAGACACGGAGGAACTCTACAACTTACCGACACAGGATGACGAGGACTACCGGTACGTGTACGAAATGATTGAAGCCTGCCGTGATTCCAACGATACCGGATTTTCTGTCACATCGGGAATTACAGCCTGTACATGACGGGCGTATTTCCGGACTACATACGGTATCGACATGAACGGAAGAACCGGCCTATGGACGTCGATTCCTACTGTGATTACGGCAGGACGTATTACGAGAAGGCATCAAAACACCGGCTTGCGCGAAAGAAAAGCATGGAGCCTGTCCTGAAGAAGCTGGCTCGCGGGTACGACCTCGTACGGACGAGCCTGGAACTGATGTTCAAGCGGCTGGTCCCGGCGGCGGGATAGCCAGTCTCCGGTCGACAGTAGTCGGTATTCAGTAAGCCATTTCTCCTTTCCGTTTTTTCCGTGAAGAATCGATGCTGTTGATTTACTGACCCAGGACTACTGAATACTAAATACCTAACGAATTTACCAGCTTAAGTGATTCAATAACTGAAGCTGCTGCCCCCGATGAATTCCCTCAGTATGGACGTGTGTGGGACCTCCTCGTCGGAAACCGAATGAATGGTATCGACAAAACGCAGGAGTTGATGGACCTCGCGGTATTCTTTCCGGCCGTGATCGACGGTTTCAAGTGCCTCGATCAGATGTGGTTTAAGCACGGCCAGTTCGTATAGAAGCGCTGAGTTGAACATCACGTCAGCCCGGTTCTGGTGGGGAAAAATGTACTTCTGTTCCCCGCGCCGGACCCGATTCCAGCGGTCAATATTAGTGACTGGATCGATATCTCGGAATTCCACGTCACGAACGATACGTCGTATTAAGCGGCTGTCGGAGGTGCTTATGCGATTGTGGTTATCCCGGTTCAGCTGGGTTAGATGACTGACGTAGATCAGGAATTTCCGGTGTCGTTCGATGGCCCTGGTGAGCTGCGGATTGAGACCGTGTAGTCCTTCGAGTATCACGACGTCGTGCTCATCGGGAGAAATTGGGTCCCGGTATCCTACTCGCCGGCTCTCACTGAATGAGAACTTTGGGACTTCAACCGGCTTATCCTCACTGAGTTGCTTCAGGTGTCTGTTAAGCAATTCCAGGTCCAGGGCACCGGGGGACTCAAAATCATAGTTTCCCTCGGCATCGAGCGGTGTTTCCGAGCGGTCAACGAAATAATCGTCGGCGGAGAGTGTCAGTGGGCGGATCCCGTGCACCCGTAGTTGAACCCCCAGTCGTGAGAATGTAGTTTTGCCGCTACTTGAGGGGCCGGCGACACAAATTAGATCCGTGCGTTTTATGCGGTCCTCGACACGATCGGCAATTTGACTGATTTTCTTTTCGTGCAGTGCTTCGGATATTTTGATGAATTCGCCGATATTACCCCCGGAGATGGTGCGGTTCAGTGCACCAATATCGTGGACGTTCAGGATTTTGGCCCACTCCTTGTCCTCCTGGTAGATGTTAAAAAGTTGGGGTTGTGGGTCCGGGTCGGGTAGCCGGTCGATGTGATGTTTTGTCGGGAACCGTGCAATGAATCCCGGCCGGTGCGAACGAAGGCTGAACTCCTGAATGACGCTCGACGTTGATGGAGCGGGGGTATGTGCAAGATCCGTGTAATCCCCGACTGTATGTAGTTCAACGGTACCGGGGTTCCATTCTTCGAGCAGCCGGACCTTGTCGTCCTGGCCGGCGTCCCGGAAGTATTCAATGGCTTCGGATTGACTCACTCGGCGGTGCTCAAACGGTATCGATTCCGTGATTGATGCCTCAATTGAGTGTCGCAGGTCCTCCAGCAGGGATTCCTGTAGGAAATCTCTGTCCTGAATCCAGTAGTAGAACCCGTGTTCAAGTGAATGGCTCATCCACAGGCGGTTGATAAGTCCGGCATTGGTTATTGCTTGGCAGACGAGCAGGGACAATCCCCGTTTGTAATACTTATGGCCGTAGCTGTCCTGGTACCGGATGAACTCGATGTTTCCGCCTTCCACTAGACACTGGTTCATTGATACCAGACGGTTGTTCAGGGAGGCTCCAAGAACGGGGTTGTCGAGATTCTGAGGTAGGTCAAAAGCATCCCGGAGATCTCGGGGGGTGATGGGTTGCTTTACCTCAAGGGATTCCCCGTCACAATTATACGTCAGCGTTTTGCTCATGAAGTCTCCTCAGTGGAAACGATGGAATGAGTCAGTCAGACCGTTTAGAATGTTCCCAATGGTAACGAATGTAACCTTGTTTACCTAACGCAAAAACCATCATTTGTAGAAAGTCCCACCCGAACCAGGAACGGAGGATTAACCGTGTCAGACGAGCTTCGAATCTATAACTCACTGGGTCGCGAAACCCAGACTTTCCAACCGCTTACAGACGGTAAAGTCAACATGTACGTTTGTGGTGTGACGGTCTACGATGACTGTCATGTCGGTCACGGACGGGTTTACGTCACCTTTGACGTTGTCCGACGATTTCTCGAGCACGAGGGTTACGACGTAAACTACGTCGTCAATTTCACCGATCTCGAGGATAAGATCATCAACCGTGCCCGAGAACTGGGCGAGGAAATTACTGCCATTACCGAGCGATACACACAGGCTTACTTTGATGTGATGGATCAATTAAACATTCGCCGGGCCGACGTGCACCCGACGGTGACGGGACACATTCCCGAGATTATCGAGCACGTTCAGGGGTTAATCGATCGGGATATGGCCTACGAGGTCGAGGGCAACGTTTACTACGATGTCTCCGAGTTTGAGGACTACGGAAAACTCTACGGGCAGGACCCCGAGGAGATGGAATCCGGTTCGAGAGTCGACGTTGACGAACGGAAGAAATCCCCGCTTGACTTTGCCCTCTGGAAGGATTCCGACGAGGACGAACCCTCCTGGGAAAGCCCCTGGGGTGAGGGGCGTCCCGGTTGGCACATTGAGTGTTCGGTTATGAGTCGAACGCACCTTGGTGATACTCTCGACATACACGGTGGTGGCCGGGACTTAATCTTCCCCCATCACGAAAATGAAATTGCTCAGACGGAAGGACTGACGGAGAGCCCCTTTAGCCGTTACTGGATGCACAATGGGTTCGTCACGATCGACGACGAGAAAATGAGCAAGTCGGAAGGAAACTTCTACACGCTCGAGGAGGTTTTCGGGAAGTTTAATCCTGAGGTTATCCGCTACTTCTACCTCACCCGCCACTACCGGAGTCCCCTGAATTTTTCCTTCGATCGGATCAGGGAGGCTGGTGAGGCGTTTGGTGCGCTGACCCGGTTCCGGAGGCGTCTGCTCGAGGCCGAAGGCTGGGCCTCGGGCGGGGAGAAATCGGGTCCTGACGCCCCCGACCTTGATAGTCATCGGCGGGCGTTCCTTGATTCAATGCGGGAGGACTTCAACACGGCCGAAGCCCTCGGTCACGTCCAGAACTGGATGGGGGAGTGGAACGAGGTGCTGAACCAGTGGGAACGGAAGGACGCACTGCACCGGTCCGAGCACGAAGCCATTACTCAAGCACGGGACTGGCTTCGAATTTCCCTCGAGGACATCCTCGGTCTGGACTTTGACGGACAATCCGAGTCCGGCGCCGGAGACGGCGATACCGAGGCGCTAATGGATCTCCTGGTTTCACTGCGGGATAGGGCCAGGGAACAGGAAAACTACGAAATGTCCGATGAAATTCGCGATCGGCTTCAGGACCTCGGTTACAAACTTGAGGACAGCCCAAGGGGAACCCGCTGGGACCGAGAGCATGAGTAGTATCGTAGGCGGCCGAAACGCGGTCATCGAAATCCTGAAAAACGACCGGGCTGCCATTGAGAAACTTCTCCTGGCGGAATCGTCCTCGGGGGACCGTATCGAACAGGCCCGGCTGGTGGCCTCCGATCGGGAAATACCGATCGAGGGGACTACCGTGGATCACCTCAGTGAGCAGACTGGTGGCAATCACCAGGGGGTTGCCGTGGTACTCGAACAGATTCATCCGCATACGCTCGAGGATCTCCTGCGTGAAACCAGCGCCGATGTCTCACGCCTTTTTGTCCTCGATCAGGTACAGGACCCGGTAAACCTCGGAAAAATTGCCCGGACTGCTCTGTATTTTGGTTTTGATGGGATTGTCAAAACGAAGGACCGAACGGCTCCGCTCAGCCGGACGGTCCTGGAGACTTCCGTCGGGGCCGCTGCCCGCTTGCCGATTGCACAGGTGACGAACCTGCAACGAGCAATGCAACAATTAAGGGATGATCGATACTGGATCGTAGGGACCAGTCTCGAGGCGGATAAGCCGATAGGGACCGTGGATACGGACCGAAACCTTGCCCTGGTTCTGGGCAACGAAGAAAGTGGGCTGCGCCGTTTAACCAGGGAAGAGTGTGATTATCTCGTAGAAATTCCGGGGCGGGGGGATTTTGATTCCCTGAACGTTGCGACGGCAGGGTCCATTGCCGCCTATGCCCTGAACCCTCAGCCGGATGACAGTGAAGAGTGAACCGTGAAGGGTGAATAGTTTTTGCCATACCGCGGACCAATAAAAGACGAAGAAAGTAGGTTCACCCCGGGTAAGGCTGACCTTCGACGTTTGACCTTCGACTTTCGACCGTCCTCATGAACGATAGCTTCCGCAGCTTTCTCAACGACGTAAAAGAGCGACTCTTTTCCGAGGAAGACGCGGTCGTACTGGAGCCGGAATCTCCCCCGAACTGGACCCGTCTTGGCTGGAAGACCGGTTGGATTACCGAGGAAGCCCATACCGGCCTGCAGTGGTGGCTTACGGAGGAACACGAGTGGGAATCACTTTCGGCCGCTTTCGGCCAGTCAAGACGCCAGAAAAACCAGTCCTTTTCCCGGTGGTACAGTTCCTTGCTCGACGAGTATCGCCGTGAACTCGGAGTTCCCCTGAAGCTGGATACCGTTCGCTGGCGCCAGATGGATCTCGAGGCGTTCAAGGGACGACCACTGATCGAGGAACAGGATTGGTGGGTGGTAGAAATTGAAGGGACACGGACCGGGAGCTGGTACGTAATACTTTCCGAGCGGTTCATAGCACAGTTCGAGGAGGACGTGGAGGATTCCCCCGAGCCGGATCCCCCCTGGACCTTCCTGGAACTGTGGGACACAATTGATTCCAGTCAGAAGCAGGACGTTCTCAACTGTATCGGCACGAAAACCGGACTGCTCAATCATCTTGCTTCACTGGTGCTGGCGGGTAGTCTGGACCTTGAAACCCTTGG
>JBDGPI010000077.1:0-3506 GCA_042219765.1 Salsurabacterium abyssinicum (SeqCode) | reverse complement strand
CCGCCGGTCAGGAGGATCAGACCCTGAAACAGTGGAAAAAGGATGCCGTGAAGAATTTAACCGATCGGGTCGGCCAGTGGCTTCTCGACGGTGAGTTGTCCTCCGGAGAGTGGGATGCTTACCAGGAGGAGTGGTCTGACTTTCGGGTCGAGGTCCTCCAGGAAACTTTCGATAGCGGGTCGTGGGCCAGCTTGTGGAAGAACCTTCACGAACGGGACCTGAAGCGGCTTGTACCTCGTTTGAATCGAGAAAAACTATCAGTCTCCCTGGTTCAGGCGAAAACCACTGTTAGGGATCACTTTGCGGCCGCTTTGCCGGAGCGCCAGGTCCATATGATATTTGATGAACCGCCGGCTTCTAAAAAACACCTGGATGTACTCAAGGCTCGTGAGGAAATCTTTTCTGAGCTAAGGGAGACCATCCCCTCAATAAATCACGACCTGGTTGGAGAACTTAAACTGGGGGATTAAGTGCTGTAACTCCCTAAAGAACAATCCAATAGCTGTTTCAGAGTTTCTCGGTCGAAATGCTGTAAGACTGAAATGGGTTTTGAATCGAAGTCACTCACTGACCGTTTAACTCTTTGTCCGAGTTGGAGTTCAAAGGTACCCAAGGCCTTTCAAATTTTCCTTCAGTTTGTCCTTGTCCGTTTCAAGACGACTCCGGAAGGGGTCCGGTCCTTTTCTGAAGCGGTCTACTTGTTCCACCAGGTTTTGCTCAAGTAGTTTCCGGACGGAGTCCGGTACTGCATCGGGGTTGATACGTGTTTCGTTAGCATGACTTCGAACCCGCCACCAAACCTTGTCTGTTCCGTCGGCCAGAGCGGTTAATTTGTAGTTTCTGGTTCGGAAGAAAAACCGCAGTCGTTGGGTTCTGCTCGTGCGGATGGACCCCGAGACGACGTCTCGACCCTTCGCCTCACCGGGATTGACCAGAACGTTGCGGGTTGGAGGACCTGAGTCGGTGGAGTAGACGCGGATGTTCAAGTACCGGAACAGTGCCGGAAAGACGTCATTGATCTGAATGAGCTCGTCGTAGCTACGACTTGCGTGCCGTTGATTCGGAAGTTTCACCCAGAGGGGGATTTGTGTCAGTTTATCCCCGGCACGTCCGATCTCGTTGGGCAGATCGGAGAGCCCATGCGCCATTAAGAGCGGCTGAAGTGAAAACCCTTCACCGTGATCCGAAAGTAGTATTATCAGGGATTCGTCGTACAGGTTTTTGGCCTTAAGTCGATCCAGGAAGTTTCCGAGTTGTTCGTCGGTCTCCCGAATACCGCGGCGGTAAAGGTGTTTTAAACCAGTTACCTGCTTTCGGGAGGTGGTCAGCGTTTGTTTGAGGGAACTGCTGGAGAGTGTTTCACGGAGAGGCAAAGTAGGTTCAAAGGGGAGCGGCGCGGCCGTGAGTTTGGGTTTTTCGAGTTCAAGAAGTTGATCCTTCAGGCTGAGTGACTTGGTGACGTAGTGTTCAAACTCACCCCTGTTGAAACGCTTCTTCGTTCGCACATCGTCGAGAACGGCGTTAGCCAGTTCGGGGTGATTGTCTCGGAGCTGGTTGATGCCTTTTGGATACCCTTTCTTGTAGTCGTGGATACGAAACGTATGCAAAAAGAGAAAGAACGGATCGCCGGATGGTTGGTTTTCTACCCAGGACAAACCCTGGTTGATAGTACGGTTAAAATATCGTAGATATTCTTCGTGTTTTGTGCTGTATAGGCCAAAGTCGAAAGTATAACGGGTGGGTCTAAGTACTCCGGCCGTTAGCTCGACACTTCCCGGTACCATTTCCTCGTACACGGGGTTGTTGTAGCGTTCGTAAACGTCGAAGCCCCGGCCGAAACCGTAGGCTTCGTGCAACGACGAAGCCCCCGGGAAACCACCGGTCCGGTACCCTGCTTTCCTCAGGTACTGGACGTAGCTTGTCACGGGTGAATAAATACGTGATTCCGTAAAATTTACGAGGCCGTGTCCGATTGGAGGAAGGCCAGTAAACAGGCTAGCGTGAGACGGACCGGTCCAGTTTGTCGTACTGAAAGCACGATTGAAAACAAGGCTATCGTCCTTAAGGTCCTGAAAATGTTCGAGTGACGGAGCCGGATCGGTTAGGATCGAGTAGTTCAGGGTATCCAGTGAAATCAGGATGACGTTCGGTAGGTCACTGGAGGCCGTTTTCACCGAGTTTACGGTTCCCGAGTAAAAACCCGTGTGCTTCCAGTGGGCTTCTTCATTAGTTTGCTTCCAGGCAATTTCCGCTCCAAGGGTGACTACCGCCACGGCCAGGAGAACGATTGAAATTTTTCGGAACGATATCCGACCCAAAAAGCGGTAAGTGTACTGTAGCAAGAAAGTAAGAATAATCAGAGCAAGAGTGACTGCAGTCAGTACGATAAGTGCCGTCACCTGTGCGCTGTTGATGTCAGGAAGCATTTTTAGCCAGTCGCTACTGACAAGAAGCGAGATGGATACCAGCGACACGACGGTTAAACGTGACACCGTGGAGGCGGCGGACCGTAAGACAAGTCCTAAAAGAAGGAACGGAATAACAAACAGGGCCAGCGAAGGCCAGAAGTTCTGAACTGATACCGCCGAGAATTTAGCCGAAAGTCCAATTGCGCCGATCGAAAGCAGGCCCCAGGTACTTAAGGGTTTCGGGCGATAAAGGATCCGGGATAGAAAAAGAAGAAATGCTACCAGGAGAACGGTAAACAGGAGCGTCAATCCGAAGTACCACAGGGGCAAAGGGAGTCCCTTGCCCGTCAACGACGCGACGAGTGTTTCGAGTGCAGAATAGAAAAGGACCGGAATGAGGACGAACGCTAACAGGAAGTAATACGGTGACGATTGCGATAATTTCATGGTTCGGTTAGTTATCCGTTTCACCGACCGATTTCAGAGGGTCCAGGCAACGGTTGGTGCTTGATCTAATTTCAGACCTGCGCCCGGAGAAGCCATCCAAGTCCGTCAAGGGTTACATTGGGTTCAATTTCGCTGTACCCACTTCTTGAGAGCAAGTCGGTGATCTCGTTCCGTGTGAATCGACCCGACAGGGAACTGAACAGCTGCCAGCCGACCATGGTACTGAAAAATCGAGGACCTTTCCTCAGGGACGGTAGGAACCAGTTAAACCCGGGGTTTGCCCGTGGTTCGAGGAAGGAAACTTGTCCGTCGGGTTGCAGAACCCGTCTTATTTCCCGGAGGACCAGTTCGGCGTCATCCAGGAGATAGAGGAAACTGTGACCGGTAACAAGGTCAAACTGGTTGCTGTCAAAGGGAAGGGTCTCGGCGTCACCCAGGATAAAATCAACCGACGAGTTACGGTTACGTTTTTCTTTCATGGCTCGCTGGATCATTTTTTCGGCCACATCCAGGCCAACCACCTGGGCCTCGGGATGGATGTTTTCCAGTTCAAAGGCCGATATCCCGGGGCCACAGCCGACGTCGAGAATGGAGTTGAAGGACTCTCCCTCGGGACCCAGCCGCCGACAGTGTTGCCGCCAGGTCTCCTGG
>JBDGPI010000076.1:4865-5575 GCA_042219765.1 Salsurabacterium abyssinicum (SeqCode) | reverse complement strand
CTGGCGGCACAAATTGGGTCTTGACGCACGACAGGTCAGTAAGGAAGACTTCCGGAGGAACCTCTCAAATATAACCAACCGGCTCAAGAACCAGAACATTAATCATTTCTACCTTACGATTCCGTCGTTTCCCAGTGATATTGAGGAAAAGTATTTTCCGTTAATCAATAACGATATTAGGATTTACAACGAAATCATGCGTAATTTTCCAAGCCGTACTTTTCTTCCTGAAGAATCTTACTCGGAATCCCTGTGGCAACCCGAAACAGTTCATTTCAATCAAAAAGGACACCAAAAAGCCGCCGAGGTAATCGAAAATATAATCAGAAACCAACTATCTTTGGATAACTATTGATGACGAACTTTCCAAATATAATTTTTCCAGACCGTAATCAAACAGTGGGTGAGTCCAAATTTACACTAAATTTAAGGAAACGCTGAAAAGCTTTCAGATTATTGAAGACACATACGAACGTCTCCGACTGTTTTCCCACAATTTTTATCCCCGGATCTTCAAAGAACGCTTCATGGCCTGGTCGATGAACAAAATTAAACAAGCGAACTATCAGTGTCTTGACGAAAAAGACCTGCGTAAAAATAAGACAAGTAGTCGTATTTTTATCTTTGGCTCGGGATACTCGGTAAATGATATTTCTCACGACGAGTGGGATGCTATTTCAAGCCACGACACATTGAGTTTCAACTGGTTT
>JBDGPI010000076.1:1315-4855 GCA_042219765.1 Salsurabacterium abyssinicum (SeqCode) | reverse complement strand
CCAGGAGTTCATACCAATGGATTATCATCTAATCCGAGAAATACCGTCCGAAGCTTACAACTCGGAGGTTTGGAAGAAGGAACTTCGAACTTACTGTGATTTAATATCGGAGGGACCGTATTACGAAAATACCATGTTCCTCATCCAGGACGGATGGAAGGCTCTAAACGGAAACCGCTTAATCGGATACGAATTTCTACAGGAAGGATCCCCAATTTACCGTTTTAAAAATACCTCCCGAGATCCGGAGGATTATCCCAGTCCTGAGTTGTCCGACGGCCTGATTCACTCGGCAGGTACACTGACTGATTGTATTGATTTTGCCTATTCAATGGGCTGGGAAGAAATCATTTTTGTCGGAGTCGACCTTTACGATAACCGTTACTTCTGGTTGGACTACGACGAAGCCCGGGACCGCCACGAGGATGAAGGACTAGACGCCGATAATCAGCACAAGACAGCTAAACCGATAGTTGAACTGGTCGGCCGGTGGCAGGAGTACTTCAAAAAGGAGGGTGTGAAGATGTACTCTCTGAACCCAAAATCGTTACTAACCGAACATTTACCAGTTTATGAGCTATAAAAACTATTTTCGCATGAATCAATCATTTCGTTACTGAATTCTCAATCAGTATTCCGGCGATGTCTAAGGATCAAATCACAAACCTTTAAATCAAAACAATCGTCGATGTCCAGCGAGTGTTCCCTGTCCATTTCAAATCCGACCGTTGCATCCGAATAAAACGTCCGGTTTTCCCGGAGCCAACCGACGTCGGCAGCGTACATTGCACCGTTGACCGCATAGATTTGATCGAGGTCCTGACGCTGAATTTCAAATTCGTCCTCAAACAATGGCTCAAGAACATTGCCCGTCCCCATTTCGAACATCCAGTAAGGACTGGTCTCTGGCTCGGTAACTGAAACACACGCCGGAGCGTCATGTTCCTCGAAAAACTCCAAAAATTGATCGATATCATCGGCGGTTCTGAGGGGGGTAGTAGGATGCAGTTTAACAACCCAATCAAAGGATTCTTCTAACTGGTCCAGAGCGTGGACAATTGGTTTGGTGCTCGGAACGTCGTCTTTCGCTAATCTCCGTGGCCTTGTGAAAGGCACTTCACCACCGTACTCACGGGCAACGTTCGCTATCTCATCATCTTCCGTGGAAACAATGCTACGATCGAGATGAACGGCCTCGGCCGCCTGCTCAATGGTCCAGGCAATCAGGGGTTTTCCCGCTACTTCACGCACATTTTTTCGAGAAACTCCCTTGGAGCCCCCTCGGGCTGGTACTACACCGAGTACTTTTTGTTGATCCATGTATTTAAGCGTTCGATTCTACAAAATCTCTTAGGGCGGAAAGAACACGATCCTGTTCTTTCTCGGACAGTCGTGGTGAAATAGGCAAATTAAGCAGGGACTCCCAAGCCTCCTGGCTGAGCGGATAGTCCGACGGTTTGTAACCGTATTCCTCCCGATAAGCTTTCTGTCCATGTATCGGCGGAAAACTCAAGCGTGTGTCTATCCCCTCCTGATTAAGGTACTCAACCAAAGCATCCCGATCATAAGGGTCCTCAACGGAGATTGTGTACATATACCAGGAGTGGGCAGTCACATATTCTGGAATCACGGGTACGCCGAGTCCGGCAATATCAGAAAGTTCCTCGTTATAGCGTTGAGCAGTGGAGTCCTTTCTTTCGAGTGTCGAATCAATTTTATCGAGCTGTGAACGACCCAAGGCGGCCTGCATTTCCGTCATTCTATAATTGAATCCTACTTCAACATGATTGTAACGTCCGTCCTGTCCCTGATGCCGCAGGGTCCGAAGCCGATTGGCCAATTTATCGTCGTTGGTGGTAACCATACCACCCTCGGCAGTTGTTATACTTTTGTTGGGATACATACTGAATGTATGGGCTTTGGCCTGTCCACCGACCTTGTTGTCCTTGTACTCGGCCCCGAGGCTTTCAGCACTGTCGGAGATAAATTCGATATCATAGGATTGCGCCAGTCGGGAAAACGCTTCAAAATCAACCGGTGTACCGTTCATATCAACGGTCATGATGGCCGCCGTGTCATCAGTTATATGAGGTTCTACCAGATCGGGTCGAACATTATAGGTATCCGGATCAGACTCACAGAGAACTGGTTTGGCTCCAGTGTACTCAACAGCATTGGCCGAGGCTACGTAACTCAGAGTCGGCACAATGACTTCGTCACCCTCGCCGATATCAAGCGCCTCGAGCAAAACATGAAGAGCAACGGTACCATTGAAGACTGCAATCGAATGATCCACTCCGACATAATCCGAAAACTTTTCCTCAAATTTTTCAACTTCCTCGCCCTGTGTGACCCAGCCCGACTGAACGACTTCGTAGACGGCTTCGGCATCGTCCTCGTCGATAACTGGCTCAGAAATGGGTATATCGATATCGGCCATGGTTACACTCCCGAAAAATCATTCTCTCGAAAATATTGTTCGTACCAGCTGAGGGTCTCCTCCAGTCCAGCGTCCAACGTAACTTCCGGTTCAAATCCGAGTTCCCGGATCTTACTTATATCGGGACAACGGCGGGAGGTGCTACCATCCGGCACGTCCTCCCGCTCAATAATAATCTCCAGACCAAAAATCTCGGCAACTTTATGGGCTAATTCCCCGATGGTTACTTCGTTTTCAGTTCCGATATTATAAATTTCCTGATCGTCACCGTTCTCAAGCACGGTAATGATTCCTTCAACAGCATCATCAATATGACAGAACGCCCGCGTTTGTTCACCGTCCCCCTGTATGGGAAAACTCACGGTCTCCTGCGAGTCATGCTCCTCATCCAGCTGTACTGCCTTCTCGACAAAATCCGGAATAACGTGCTCGAATCCCATCGACGGTCCATAAACATTATGCGGACGTATCATCAGCCGTTGTATGTCATCCGGCAGGTAATGAAACGTTAGTGACTCACCGATGATTTTTGTGCTGCTGTAGGAAAACCGTGGATTGGATATATCCGGGATACGTAATGGCTCGGTCTCATCCGTTGGTACGGTATCGGGTTCATGGTAGACCTCGGAGGACGATGCCATTAAGAATTGGCTGCATCGTCCCTGGACGGCGAAATCCATGACATTCAATGTTCCCTTCAGGCCAACCTCGAGGACCTGATCGGGTTTCTCGTAAAAATTTTCCGTGCCATTAACAGCTGCCAGGTGGAGGATCGATTCAGCCTGGAGACACGGTTCCCGAAGCTGATCAGGGTCTCGAACATCCGCTTCAACAATTTGAATGTCGTCCTCGATGTTCTCGAGTCTCTCCGGCACTCCTCTCGAAAAATTGTCGAGCACACAAACATCGTGATCGTCCTCGACAAGCCGCTCGACCAATGCTCCTCCTATAAACCCTGCTCCACCAGTAACAAGGTAATCAGTCATAACCAACACTACCGTATAGAATTCCGGGGGTGGACTTGATGTCGTCGGGCTCAAAAAGTTGCCAGCCATCGTAAAAAACAGCGGGAAGATTCATCTCGGGCAAAAGTTCGAAAA
>JBDGPI010000076.1:0-1305 GCA_042219765.1 Salsurabacterium abyssinicum (SeqCode) | reverse complement strand
GAAAATATCGAGTTTGGAAAAATCCGGATGATTCGTCATGATCACGGCCGCATCCGTTCCGTTGAACCCTTCCTCCGGACTGACGGGTGTTACGCCCAAATCCTGGATTGCCTGCTCGGAAACAGCCGGATCGTAACCGGACAATTCCACTTCCCCATCATCAAAAGTATCAATCAGATCGAGTGTCGGAGAATTTCTCATGTCCGATGTTTCAGGCTGTCCTTTGAACGCAAAGCCAAGCACGAAGAGCCGAAACGGTTCGTTCTTTTCCGTTTTAGAAAGCAACTCTCTAATATCGGACGCTACGCGGGTAGGCATACTCTCGTTTACCCTGCGGGCCGTTCGCACCAGATCAGGTTGTTCCCCGTGTTGCTCGCCAACGTAGTTTAGAATATAGGGATCTTTGCTGAGACACGCTCCCCCAACACCGGGACTTGGCTTGGGAACCTGGTTGCGATCATAGCCAAGGTTAACGGCGTCAACCAGTTTAGACATATCCAGTCCGACCGCTTCACAAACTTTGGCCATCTGGTTCGCGTAAGCAAATGTTACGTCACGGTAACTATTATCGATAATTTTGGACATCTCGGCCGCTTCCAGGCTCTCGACTTTAACAATAGAATCGGTGACTTCGTTAAAAAGCCGTGAGGCCTCAATCTGGCTTTCCTCGTCAATTGCTCCTACGATCTGGGGAAGATCACGCAATTCGTTGAGCGCATTGCCCGCTATGGTTCGTTCAGGAGCAAAAACCAGACCAAAATCATCACCAACATCAAGTCCGGATTCCCCTTCCAGGATTGGTAGAACCTCGTTCCTGGTGGTGCCAACGGGAACCGTTGAGCGAAGAATAACAAGATCATCGGTCTTCAGGGCCCGCCCAACCTGTCGCGTGGCCTCTTTGACAGCTTCAAGCTGAGGTTCTTTTGTCTCCGAATCCACGGGTGTTCCCACGGCGACTATGTAAACATCATCCTGATTGGGATCCAATAAGTTACTAACACTAAAACGGCGATCAAGTACTCGATTGAGGTACATTTCCAGACCAGATTCATAAAACGGAGGTGTACCGTTCCGAAGGGACTCAACAACATCAGGGTCCTTATCTATGCCAGTTACCGTAAAACCGACATCCGCCAGTGTGACCGCCAGGGTTAATCCGACAAAACCCAACCCGACGACACTGATCCTTCGGTTTTTAATGTCATCCCGTCCCTCTGTTTCCTGATAAAATTCAGCATCCACGACTCGATCGTTTTCGTCCAGCACGGGGACAACCCTGTATCGAAAACTCACAAGATCCTTTTT
>JBDGPI010000075.1:4697-12855 GCA_042219765.1 Salsurabacterium abyssinicum (SeqCode) | reverse complement strand
GGAGGGGGAACTTGTTTCGTTTAGCTATATCTCTTTGAGGGTTTCAACACAGCTAAACCTTTAAATATCATAAGAAAGCTCTTCTATTTTTTTGGATTCAAGTAAGTTCAGGGCGATATTGGCCAGTTCAGGGTCAAACTGAGTTCCAATATTCTCATCGAGCTCCGATTTAACGACACTGAGGTCCAACGCGTCACGGTAAGCACGATCGCTTAGCATCGCATCAATGGCGTCGCTGACCGCCAGAATCCGACCGAAAAGTGGTATGTCACGACCACTCAAGCCATCCGGATAGCCGGAACCATCGTACTCCTCGTGGTGGTGACGAATTCCATTAATGACTTGATCGCTGAGGTTGCTGAACTGAATTATTTTTTCTCCTTTTATCGGGTGTTTCTTGATTTCGTTGAATTCACTATCCGTTAGCGGTCCGTCCTTGTTGAGTATGGATTTATGAACCCCGGTTTTGCCGAAGTCGTGAAGCGAACCGGAGTATTTAATCTGGGAACACTCGACCTGGTCGAGTCCGTATTCGCGTCCGATCATTTCACCGAGTCGCCCGACCCGGCGGCTGTGTCCCTGAGTGTATTCGTCCTTTGCGTCAACGGCTTTACAGAGTGTCTCCAGGGCTTCTTCGCTATAGATTGTATTGATCGTACTGAGCATTTCATTTCTCGAACGAATAATTAGCCCAATTTCGTCGGCCCTAGTTTCTTCCTCCGGGAAATAGCTGATTTTTCCCAGCTGTGTCTGATGATTGAGCTGTAACAGTTTCCTGAGTGGATTCAGTATCCAATTCTGGAGCATCAAATAGAGACTACCGAAAATAAAGGCAGTGAAACCCGATAACACGAGGATCATATTGAGTGAAAGTTGGTCGATATAATTCGTTAATTGCGACGCCGGGAAAAGGGTATTCGCCGATGAATCCGTCATTAACGCTGCGGTGGAAAGAATATCCTGACGTAGGCCTGCCAAGTTGCCTCGGATGCTAAGAATGAATATAGAGAGAAAAATTGCTCCGATTACGATCGAGATCAAAGTTAAGGTGCTGAAAATTTTAAAGGTCAAACTGTGAGAATAGTTGGGCGCAACGAGTTCGGGTGAAGCCTCGTTCTGAGACGAAAAATATTCGTCCGAAGTTGTATCAATAGACTTGCTTCTGTTATCAAGAGGGGTGACGAAGATTTTGCCGTCGCCGGATTCCCCCGTATGAGCTACGTCCTTTACGTCGTTGATAACGTCCTCAATGGACTGGTCGGTAACCGGAAATTCGATCATATTTTTTTCGTGCAGGTCTGACTTGTAGCTCTCTCCGCGCCAATTTTTCCGATTGCGACGGTTCGCTCCCCCTTCCTTTAACCTTTTTCACCGCGATCCCACTTAATCCATGGCTGGTCAGTTCCCGTATGATTTCATCAGTTTTTTCAGGTTGAACGATTGCCTTAACTCTTGCCTTAAGTGAAGACATACAAGACCCTCGAATGATCTTGATCAGATCGTCGTTCTTCCGAAGAACTCAGAATAATGAAGTTGATGGGCGTCCCCGGCTTGTTCAAACATTCGTGTTCCGGGTTACGTGGAACCGGCTATAAGTTCGAAAATCCACCTCCGTGGTTTTTGTAATCCAAATAAATTATTGAATTATAATTTAACTATGATTGCCACTTACTCACATATGTCTATATATGGTACCTATACTGACGTTATACATCAAGTAGTGGTTTTAAAAATTAACAAATGATCATAAGTTACGGCTCATGTGTCTATGTTAGTCTTCAATCGGGCAAAGAACCTTTATGCTTTTTACTGAATACCACCCTGATGGTCCGATCGTACGATGACTTAGCCCTTTTGTCCCATTCCCTGGAATAGACATGACACCTGCCGATTGATTTTGAATGGATGAAAATCAGAGGGCCAATAGGATGTCCTTGAATGTTTTAGATGAGCTGATGGAATAATAAGTGCGAGATAATTTTCAATTGACAACGAGCAGTGAAGGGGACAGTGCTCATTCTTGAATAACTTCTGTGAGAGCCGGGGGTAGCGTTGTGAGTAACCTCTTAACGGATTACTTACTGGTGCTTGTTATTGGTTGGCTGGCTTTGGATGTGCACCGAAAACAGTACCTTGGAGATTTTCTACAGAATTCAGCCTGGGTGATGTCGTTCTCTCTCTTTGCACTGGCATCCTTTCTGGGGGGGACGTATCATGGGTTTCTCGAGCAAAATGGGACCGTCCTATCCGAATATACCTGGTTTTCAACGATTATCTGCATTCAGCTGGCCAGTTTTACCCTCGCCGTGACCATCGTCGAACAATTTTTACGGTCGACGGTCGTGCGCCGGGCAATCGAAGGGTTACTTCTGACAAAATTGGCCGTGATTGTTAGCTGGTTGGCCTTTTATCCTCAATTCATCTACGTGATGGTCGGTTACGGAATGGACCTTGTCGTTGTCATAACGGTCTTGAGCTACAGCATGGTCAGACGGCGATCCCGGAGCACAAGATGGTTGTTCGTTGGGACTTTTATCATTCCGGTTGCTTCTATAATTCAACAGATTCCGCTCTCAGTTTTTGGTGTCTTCGACCAGAATGATGTCTACCATTTCATCCTTATTGGATCATTTGTCTGTCTTCACCGGGGGATTAAACAGGGGAAGGGGACGTTGGAGCAAACGTTTTAGGGCTAAATAGGTATCCACGTACAATTTTCCGGCCTCACTTGATTTATTGTGTAACCCAACTGGCTTCTTTGAAGCAAGGCTTCGAGAGACGTTTAAGAGCATCCGCTCGCATAACACGATTTGAAACTTCGTTACTGTCCTTCGTAGAAAGTACACCTCCACTTAAGTGGACGTAAATGTCTATCGACTAATCCCGGTTCTAATAAAGTCGAATAATCCATCCTCAAGGCCAGAGGAACCATCCTACGAGGGATGAAAGATAGAGGACTGTCTCAACTCTAACTTACACGGTAAGAACACAGCATTTCTGAATCGATTCCCCAAGCCTAAGCAGTGGACCTGGAGAGTCGCGTGCACTCATCTGTGAATTCCTGAATCATTCGACACAGGTGTACCGGTTAGGACATCTACGTGTTTACGAACCCTGTAACTTTCGAAATCATGGCCATGTCCCCGACCCATTGGTTGCTTGATTGGAGCTTCTCGCCGTTTTACTAAGCCCCAATCAAGGGAATGGAAGGGAGAGGGGATCAGTCGGAACCGTTTACGAAGTACTTGTTGAATAGCTCTTCGGCCAGTTCCTTTCCCTCATCAGTAAGTTCGACCGCGTTCGAGGAGAGCTTTGGGTTTGAGATGTAGCCTTTTTCGTGAAGCCGATCCTCGATATCCCAGTCAAAACCCTTCCAGACCCGGTTTTCGTCGTGAAGGGTCATGTACATCAACGCAAGGGCGGTGCGGTCGACTTTTTGCTGATCAATGGCCAAAACGATCACCTCCTCCCGTAAAATTATTTATCCCGTCGGTTAAAACCTGAAATTCAGGGGGTTCAACTGAATATTTTGAATTTATCCTCTGCATTCAGGAAATCCATAAAATTCATTCGTCGAGAAGACGTTTGATGACATCCCCGTAGGTGTCATCGGATTTTTTGCGTTCGTCGAGTTGCTTCTTGATTTCGGATGGGATCGAAATTCGCTCCGAGTCATCCTTTTGCTGACGCAGGTAGGTTAAACACCGTCGCCAGCCGTCCTCGGTTACGTAGGACTCGAGGTACTGCTTTAAACCCTCCGCACCTCCCGCTCTCGGAATCTTTTGATCGTTCTTCCCGTCTTCGTGAAAGGCATCGTTGAAGACAGTGAACTCTTGATTTTGGCGCTTGCTTTCAAAGTACTCGTAAATCTCTCCGTATTTTTCATCAACGGTTGATAATCGCATGGCTAAATCCCTTCCTCTTTATCGTTATTATAACGATAAAGGCCGACTGTGGATATGTCAAATTATCCTGGAGGACGTTTCGCACTGGCGATCGAGTTATTCATTCGGGCGTATAATAAGTTAACTGCTTACCGGGTGATTCTGTTGTTTCGATAAGTGGGTTATGGACGCTGCCGATGGGACCTTCAAACTTATTTTGACGGTGGAGGCGTAGAAAGTTTCTGGTGGACGTAACGTGCAGAACAACGTGGTTTTTCGAGGTCTTTCGTGCCGTTTGGAGTCAGGAATACAAAACTATCGAGGAATTAACATCAGTAAGAGGCGACTTGTCTTGAAGAGCGCCAGGAAAGATTCGAAATACTTTTTCAGGGAGAATCAAACAATACTCAGTTCCAGTTGAACCCGAAGATGCCCAGAAGTCTTTCTTCTCCGGGGTTTCACCGTGATCAATTAGTGGGAGTCTCTTCTAAATATTTCAACAATGATCTTTGCCTATACTCCCTCACGTTCGAGCACAAAAAGGCGGTAGGTTTTGTTTTGTCTAAATGTCTCCGGGTCGATCATCTTTAACTTTTTCTGTAATTTATCCCGTCCTTGATCAATGTGATCGTTCAGAAGTCCGTGGACAAAGGGATATTTTTTCAGGAGTTTTTCTGTTGCGTAATCAATAGACGAAACTACTATCCGATCGGCAAGTAGACGAGCAAACTTAATGCTGACAAGGATATTGTCGGTTATGTCTTGTTCGTGTTTGATCGTCCAATCTTCCTCGTCAAGTTTATTCCGGAAGCGATCAATAAGATGGCGGGAGTCGTCCCGGGTACCGGATTGTTTGCGAAAATTTTCCGCAAGGATCCAGCGACCGCCGGGTTCCAGTACGTCCTGGGTAACGTCAAATCCTTTTTCCAGGTCGATGTACTGGAAGGATTCCATATTGACCACTGTCCCGAAATAATTTTCGTACTCGGAAGTGTCAATCTCCTCCATTTTTGCATGAATTAACTCCGGATCTGATTGATCCTCTCGAATATGATTTATTTGAGCCTGATCCGGGGTCAGGCCGACGGCCGAGAAATTCGCCCGGCGCAATTTCTTCAGGAATCCGCCGGCGCCACATCCACTATCAAGGACGGGACCGTCCTTGACGTGTTCCATCAACAAATCGGCGTAACGTTCCTGAGCCCGGGTTACGTCTGTAAAGGAAACTTCGCTACCGGGGAGGTCCGGATCGTCAAAATAGCCAAGGTGTATGAAATCCGAGTCCAGCAGGTCCCGATAAAAGACCAGTTCGGTATCCAGTTCTTCCTTTGAGGTCTCGGTTTGATTGTTAGCAAACCGCAGGGCCCGGTAAATTTTGAAAGGATTAAAAATATTTATCAGAAATTTGAGTACAGACATGAGGAGCACCAACTTTATGGAATCTTTCCGATTCGGGGTAGTGGTTAAGCAGGGAAAACCAATTATGTTCGAAAACCAATGCCCTTCAAGTTTTATTGAGCACCGGTCTTCACATCATGGATTCCAGTACAAAAGGCCGCAAAGTCCTTAGGTGCCATCACCACGCCGCTTCATCATAGATCTTAGAAAGAGATAGTATCATAAGACCCAAAAAAGAGGTTTTTGGTCCTTCCCGTGAAGAAGCCTAAACATGAAAAAATAAATTATATTATTACATTATAAAAATGAACCAACTTTAAGTTAAAGATATCTCAACTGGACAATTTTTTCCTTAAAACCCCTTATGTTAGCTCAAGGTTATCTTCTTTGAACCACGTTATATGGCCTCTAGCAGCGTCATGGATTTCGGAGAGTTTTACAAAGCCAGATAGGTATTTCAGGGAATGCGGTATTTTAATCCCCGGGATTAGATCGGCCTTTTACCGTCCGGTCGTATTCGGACCGGTGTTTTACGAAATCGGTCCGGGCTGGTTCTTTAATCCAGAACCGGGACTTAAACCATACCAATTGATTTGAATGAATAACTTTCCGAGTCGTTGTGGGATTATCTCAGATAGCTCTATTGTCGGAGCAAGCCTGTGGATGACGGTAACTTCAGTTCTTATCTCACTTAATTCATCGAGGATAATGTGTCGCGCCGTGGCCAGACAGTTCGTCTTTATACCGTAAATGATCAGTGTTTCTGGACGAGGGACTGCCGGGGAAGTGGAACGGTAAGTACAAAGTGAGCCCCGTCGTCGGACCAGGCCTCTACCTCACCGTTTAGTTGAGTCGTAATGAGTTTTTTGATCAGGTTCAATCCAAGTGAGTCCTCGTCGTCGAGGGAAAAATCTTCCGGAAGGCCTTTCCCGTTATCCCGAAAATGCAGTTGCAACCTGTTATTGTTTAGGAACTCCAGTTCGACAGTGATTTCTGGATTCGGCTGGTTCGTTGATAGCCCGTGCTGGAGGGCATTCGTCGTCAGTTCATTCACACAGAGTCCAAGAGGGATGATTGTATCCAGATCCATTTTTATTGTTTCAAAGGAGGTCTCCAGGGTTACCGACGTCTGTTCGAGACCGTTCGAAGCCGAGGTGATTGTCCGATCGATCAGGTCCTCAACGTAGGGTTGAAGTTCCATGGTAGAACTAATGTTTTCTGAACTATGGAGATACTTGTGAATTAATCCCATGGCCTGAATGCGATTTTGACAATCATTCAAAGTGTTCTTGAGTTGTTCGGACGAACTTCTCCTGCGTTCCATGCCCAGAAGGCCGGACATTATCTGCATGTTGTTCTTAACCCGGTGGTGAACCTCTTTGAGCAGTGTTTCTTTTCCGTCCAGAGCCCGCTCGAGTCGGCGGTTCATCGTTTCAATTTTCTGCTGTTCCTCCTCGTAATCCTGTAACTTGCGGATCTTCCACTGAAGCAGCTGTTCGTCATCGGCATCGTCCAGCAGAAGTTCCGGGGGCTCGTAAAAGGGGTTCTGGCAGACAAGATCTTCGACGATGGCAACTGGATGGGTCGATAAAATTTTTCTTACCATCCCGGCCGGGAATTTCTCGGCATTATACTGACAGAGCAGAATAACCCGCCGGTTTTGAACCAGATTGTTCAGACGGGCTTCGTACTCGATAATATCCCCCCGTGAGGTTTCCAGGTCCATGATCCAGGACATCTCCCCGGTGGACCGAAACCCCTCGAACCCATTGTTGCGGACCTCCACGATGGTTTCCTTCACGAAATCAAACATTTCCCCAACCGAGAATGACCCGTTCCGAAAGAACACGTTCTGGGCTTTCTCAAAGGACAGGGCACCGCGGTCCTCATGGTACTGAACGTTCACCCCGGCCTCTTCGAAAAGGTTCTCCGCTTCGTTAATGGTCTGTTCGTGAACTACGTAGTGACAATAATCGCCATTCTGGAGACCTTGCTTGAAAAAGGGAACAGCCGCACGCTGTTGCTGGAGGGGGGACTCGTAGAGAATGCAGGTATGACTACCGTAGTCGAGTTCGAGGATTTGCTGTTTAATGTCCGGGGGAGAGGTATTATCTGAGGTTGGACCGGAACCGGATCGAAATGCATTTACGGACATGGTCCGAACCTCCTCAGGTGACTATCTTAATTATACAATAAAACGGTATACAACGGAACGATACCCATTTCTGACCAAAAAAAGGTTTTACTTGCTGTTCACCAGGAGGACTTATTGTAATGGGAGGCCTTATTGCTAGATATCATTCGTTTTACAAAATCTTCCAGGAGCTTTTCTTCGGAATAGGTATTGAGTCGCTAATATGATTTCAGGAACTAACCGCAGGAAAAATCCTTAGCTCGTTAAACGAGAGTTACTGACATGATTGGTTCAGTCTGGTGGAAGTCGACGTTATTCTGGTGTCTGGCAGTTGTAGCATTCTATCTGCTGGTTGGCGTACTGGGCGTCCCGCCAATTGTTGACGGTCTACTTCAGTCGACGGTAACCACGCAAACCACCCTCGATCCAGAAGTCAAAACGGTCGAATTCGATCCAATTACCTTCACACTTCGGCTGGGGGATTTGAGTTTATGGCACTCGGGTAAGCCCGTGCTTAAGACCGATCAAATTACTATAAACTTCGATCCTGTTGTCTCCGTTTATCGATGGGATTGGTCCTTCGGTAACCTCAAAGTTAGGTCTCCACAAATTACCGTCGTTCGAGACAAATCCGGTGTTATTAACTGGAGTCAAATCTACGCCCCTCCAAGTGGCCCGTCCGAAAATACCACTACGTCCACCAATACCCCGAATGTAACCCTCGATCGTTTTCGCTTACTGG
>JBDGPI010000075.1:0-4687 GCA_042219765.1 Salsurabacterium abyssinicum (SeqCode) | reverse complement strand
TCCGCAGGCCGATTTGACGGCCTCGAACCTTGACGTTGACCTGAGCAACCTTCACTGGCCTTTACGGGAAAAGATTCCCCTGCACCTGCGTACTAATATCGGGGATGCAGGTTTATTACGCGCGCATGGATCAATTTTCGGTGATACCCGCACTGTGACCACTGATTTTTCCCTCGAGGAGTTTTCACTTACCGACACGAACGATTACCTCAGAAACGTCCTCCAGGGTCGGTGGAAATCAGGTCAGTTTGGCATTCGCGGATCCATAAAAGCCTCCGCGTCGCCGCTTGAGATTAGTTTCAGGGGGCAATCCGCAATTCGTGATTCTCTGTTGGTAAACTCAGACGGGGATACCTTGAGTGGCTGGAAAAAAACTTCATTTGAGTCCATTACCCTCGAATGGTCCCGGAGGCAGTTTCAAGTCGGCCCGATCGACATTGAAGGCGCCTATCTTGATTTGAAGATTGACGAAAATTACCGGACTAATTTAGGAGATCTACTTATTCCTCAACCCGAGGCGATCGATGAGGCCCTCGAGGTGGAAAACAAACCCTGGGCGGTATCGATCGGTCCGATTCGAGTGACCTCGGCAAGCCTGGATTTCACCGACGAGAACGTTCCGGGGACGTTCCAGGCGAATATCAGGGACCTGAATGGTTTGATTGATCAGGTGAGAACAACCAGTAGCGACACGGCCGGACTTTCCTTAGATGGAACGCTGGGAGATCAGTCGACGGTCCGGCTCAATGGCTCAGTTCGTCCCTTTTCATTCTCCTCCTACTCGACAATTATGATGAAGATCGAGAACGTTGGCCTACCGACGTTGACCCCGTACTCGAGCAAACTCCTCGGTTACAAAATTGACCGTGGGAAGTTGCTGACCACATTTGAATACCGTATCGAGGACGGCGAGCTGACCGGTGAAAACCACGCTGTCCTCAAGGAATTGACACTTGGGGATTACGTCGGAAACGCAATCATTGGAATTCCAATGAGGCTGGCGGTCGCCCTTCTCAAGGACAGCAACGGGGTGATTACACTGGACGTCCCGGTATCAGGCAACCTAAACAGCCCCTCCTTCGATTTCACGAGGGTCATCTATCAGTCAGTTCGGTCATTGTTGATCAACATCGTGAAGTCCCCTTTCTCCTTTCTTGCCGGGCTGGTCAATACAGAACCGGAGCAATTGAAGTACGTGGAATTTGAACCGACTGAGGGTCAACTCACGGAACGTGCCAGGAGTGGCCTTAAGAAACTCGCAACCATTATGGAAAAGCGTCCACTGGTCAAAGTTGGTATCCGGCCCGGATGGACCGAAAATGACAGGCGGACGCTCGCCAGGAAGTCGGTCGATGAATATTTAAGCAGTAATGGTGGTAACCCGGGGGATCCGACTGAGTCGATTGAACTTCTTGAACGTCGTTTGACGGAAATAACCAGTCAAGAAGAACTCCTGGATCTTCGAGCAAAACACTCGAGCGAGGAAGGAAAGATAACGGACGCCGCAGGCAGTGATACTTACGCAAGGAAGCTTTACCAGTTGAACCTTGATAAAACGACCGTGAGCACGAGACAATTGCGCGGGCTTGCTCAAGAGCGAGCAGCCACCATCAGAAAGTTTCTTCGTGAACAGCAGGTCCCACCCGAGCGTATATTTGTCCTCGACCCCACCGAGCTCGACTCCGATAGGACCGGTGCCACAATAAGGCTGCCGCTTACAGTCAAAGGCTAATACCCGTGACGAGTTTTTTCTCCGGGTTTCACTTACTTTCAGGAAGTACTTGCCTGTAATTTATGATATCGCATTCACCGACCGTAAGCAGATTGAATTTGAACCCGATGATGATCTCGCTCACAATCGGATCCTGGAGGCATGATTGTGTTCCCCTCGTATCTAAATCTCGTTGAATTTATTCCGGGACAGAAACTGTTACTTGAACGCCGGGGATTTAACTGGAGGTGGTTTCCACGGATCGGGTGTTCGCTGTTCATGCTGCCCTTTCTCATCGCTCCACCGGGAATGTTTGCCATCATTCTTGTTGACCAGGGACCTCCCGGCTCCACCGGCCAGATGATGGCTATGGTTGTATTTATTCCGGTGATGTTTACGTTCTGGTATGGAGTACTTGCCCTTTTTATCAATTTATCGGGGGCCATTATGGGGGAATGGAACCGGTTTCACGTGGACCGGACGAGCGGAGAGCTGATTCTGGAGTATTACGGTCGATGGATCTGGTTAGGTGAAACTTATCGGATTAACCTGAACGATATTAGCGGACTTACACTTCGAACCCGGGAAAAACAGGGCGATACGATAATTCTTACCCTGACAATTGACTATCGTGGGGAAAAGGGGAAGGAATCGGTTAGTCCTACCTTTAAAGTTCCGCAACTCGATCTCGACAAAGAAGCGATGGCGTTCTTGTTTGCCCTCGCCAATCTTGCCAGGATCGATCAGTATAAATTAACACGGTCCGATCACCTCGAAACCGAAGTTAAAGCTTCCCGTGAGGATGATGGTGGGAATTGGCGTTCGGTTCCAACCGTGGACAGCCAGCTTGATTTTGAAGCAGACCTCGAGCCGGCACGCTCTTCTGAGGCTATTTTTGACGACGTCGAAACCCCTGGTATTGAACTTGGTTCCTTTGATCCGGCGGAGTACCAAAATTCCCTCAGTCATATGACCAAACCCGAGTTCGACTGGAATCCCGAGCGTGAGATTCGTATTCGCACGCCCTCAATTGGGGTCTTCAAACTACTTTTTCTCTCGCTGTTTACGGGGGCTGTCGGTGGTGTCGTCCTGACCGTATTTGTCGGTGGATTAGTGCGGTATCTAATTGGTACCTATATGGGTCGTTCACTTTCTATTTATGCGGTCGGTGTTGGTATCGGAATAATCCTGGCGGGTATAACATCGGTATACTTCAGGTACCGTTACCGTGAACGAGAGACTGTTCTGAGCCTCCGAGCCGAAACGATCAGGCTTCGTGAGGGATCAAGTCATTACGAGGGGGCTTTTGACAGTATCCAGCGGTTCGTTATGCGGGGGATCCACGATCACAACGACGACACTGCGGATGATTACTCCTGCAATTTAATGGTTGAGTGTGACGGACGGTGGACTATTTTAATCGGAGGTGAAAGCAACGATCGTGACGAGGCCTACAGGTTAACCGGTTCCCTGGCCGAAGACCTTGCCGAGCTTACTGACTCACAGTGGAAGTGGAAAGGGTTCCGTACCGGTTAGGCCAATTTTTTAAAAGTAAACTGCTCTGACAATTTTCCGGTTAATAACAGTCACCGATCTAAGAGCATACCAGGTGTTGTAAAGTTTTGTCCCATGAAAATAGTTTTGAACGTTTCAAATCAGTCAGAAGAAATAAAGAGTTCCTGCAGTAGTACACTGGAATGGTATCAACTGATGAGATTTCTACTTACGAATTTTGTTGAATGATTGAGTAAATTTTTTGATTAACGGCTGTACAGGGAGCGATAGTATGAGTGATCCCAACAATCCATTCCGTCGTAATGGACCGGTGAATGTCGTCGGCCATCGAGGTGCCGCCGGTGTGGCACCCGAAAATACACTTCCGGCTTTCGAACATGCAGTCGACGTGGGCGTTGATGCGGTTGAGTTTGACCTTCAGTGTACACGTGACGGTGTGCTCGTGGTAATTCATGATTCGAAAGTCAATCGAGTTACCGACGCCGAGGGAGCCATCGAAGATTTAACCTACGATGACATTAAGCAACTAGACGCGGGTTACAATTTCCGTCCGGAGGGACAGGAAGAACATCCCTATCGAGGGCAGGGGGTTCGAATTCCCCGGCTGGAAGAGGTCCTGGACGTAACCGAGGATGTACCGATGATAGTCGAAGCAAAATCCCAACGCGCAGGAAAGCGACTCGGTGAATGGTTGCGGAAAACCCAGCGTGGTTCACGGGCCCGTTCGCGAATGATTGTCGGGGCGTTCTCGAATGAAACGCTGAAGCCAGCGCGTGAAGAAGCTCATTGGTCGTGTGCGAGCCAGGACGATCTACGCTGGTATGTTCTGTCACACAAAATTGGATTCGGCCGGTACTTCGCTCCGGAGGACCCGAACGCTCTCATGCTACCGCCCTACTACCAGGACTTTTTACCAATTCTTACACCATCATTCGTGGACCGGGCCAACCGTGATGGGTTCGGAGTCTATGCCTGGACAATCAACGAAGCCGAGCGGATGCGTAACCTCTACGAAATCGGGGTCGATGGCATTCTCAGCGACTATCCGAAGCGACTGAAGCGAGTTTACGAATCGATGGATGGGTAAATTAATCAAATATCAAAGATCTAAAAGCAGTGAACGGTGAACAGTTTTAACAGTCGGGAGTCAAGCGTCGGGAGTCGAGAGTCATAATTACAGTCGAAGGTCGAAAGTCAAAAGTCGAAAGTCGAAAGCCAGAAAAGCAGGTTGAAAGTTGAAGGTTTCAAAGTTGAAAGTTGGAAAACAATCGTGATGAGTTAACTGTGAAAGGTTTAACTACTGTTAAGAGTCATAACTTCAGTCGAAAGTCAAAAGTCTAAAGTCAAAAAATGCAAGTTGAAGGTTTAAAAGTACATAGCATCCCAAAAGAGGGAGTTCTGGGATAATCGGATGATTCAGAGGGAGTCATCCGAGCCGATGAGTTGACAGAGATGGGCATC
>JBDGPI010000074.1:0-5654 GCA_042219765.1 Salsurabacterium abyssinicum (SeqCode) | reverse complement strand
GGGAGGTCCAGGTCTATGAATCGGTGACCCGTCGGATCCGCAAGGACTCGACGTTCGTCTTTGAGACCAATCAGTACACGGTGCCTCATGAGTCTGCCCGGAGTGAAGCAACCCTTCATGTGACCCGCGACAGCATTGAAGTTAATGTTGAGGAGGAGGACGATCCAATCACAATTCATGAGCGATGTCACGATCGCGGCCAGCTGGTCATGGACGAGGATCATTACGAGGATCGTCCCTGCGGAGCCCGAAAACGCAAGAATCGCCTGCAGGAACAGTTCGAATCCCTCGGAGACATTGCTGGAGACTTCTTGAACGGCCTGGCGAACCAGCGCAACGGTCATCTTCGGGAACAGGCCCGGAACATCCTGGATCTGCGAGACGAATGGGACGTTGATGATATCCACGAGGCCATGGTTCGAGCCGATGAGTTCGGCAAGTACAGCTATGGCACCGTGAAAACCATCCTTGAAAAACAGCACACGGATCCGGACAGTCTGCCGGAGGATCCGCGCAAACAGCCCTCCAACACGACTTATTCAGGCCCATCGATCGAGGTGCAGACCCGCACGCCCGAGGACTACGGTGATACCACGGGGGTGATGACTCAATGAGCGTCCCCATTGATGAGACCGAATTATTGGAGGGTTTCAAACGCCTGAAGCTTCGCAACATGCGCGATTTGCTTGAGGCTGAAGAGTTAGGGGACGAGCTTGAAGGGTTTGATCATCCCATTCAGGCGTTGAACCATCTTGTCCAGAAGGAAGTCGCCGCCCGGGATGAGACCCGACGTCAGCGACGACTCACCCAGGCCAAGTTCCCGGACGAAAAGACCCTGGAGGACTTTGAGTTTGACGAACAGCCCTCCGTGGACGAATCACGGATTCAGGACCTGGCTGAACTGGACTTCATCGATAACGCCGAGAACGTCGTCTTTCTGGGTCCGCCTGGCATTGGCAAGACCCACCTGGCCATTGCGCTTGGCGTCAAGGCGGTGAATGACGGCTATTCGGTCCGGTTCATCACGGCTGAAACCATGGTCGATGAACTCTATGGGGCCCTGGCCGACGGGACCCTGAAGAAACGACTCAAGAAACTCAACAACCACGATCTTCTCATCATCGATGAATTGGGTTATCTGAGCCTGGATCAGACGGCTTCGGATCACTTCTTTCAGGTGGTTAATCAAGCCTATGAAGAGCATTCGATCATCCTGACATCCAACAAACCCTTTCAGGAGTGGTCAGGACTTTTCGATGATGCCACGGTGGTGTCAGCCATTCTGGATCGACTGCTTCATCATGTTCACCTGTTCAATATGGAAGGCGACAGCTATCGATTGAAGGATCTCAACAACTCGGAGGAGAATGGTGGTGATACGCTCTCATGAGAGGCCCGAGCAGCCTGTCTGTGCGCACAGGTGGTGATTTTTATTGTCGTCATCTGGTGAAACTCGTGTCGTTATATGATGATTTTTATTGGCGGAAAGTGGTGAAAAATTAATGTCGCTTGACAGTTTGGGTCTCAATTCGAATGGCCTCCACTCAATTGAGACGTCCTGTTCAGCTGTAAAAAAAGGATGTGCGGTAGGAAAGGCTTGCCTGACGACCAATTTTCATCATCAAACTGTCATAAAGAATAGCAAAACCCTCGATACATCGGTTGCGGTAACCGTTTTTTGTGCGCACATTTTGGTGTTAATCCTCCCGTAACCTGCGATTCACTCGCCGTCCGGGTTCGAGCCCGGCGTCCTTCCGGGGATTGAAGGTATAATTTTTGAATGGTGAAGTCGGTGGTAATTGTCACGTTTGTGAGGTGTTTTTCGGTGGCGGTTTTTATCGATGAGCCACGGGAAACGGACTTTAAGAATTACACGTTAACCGCCCATTTGATATCGAACGACGGACGCGGGGAACTGGTGCAGTTCGGCCGGGAAATCGGGATGAAGGAGCGGTGGTTGCACAATGCCGGGACACCCAAGGAGCATTTCGATCTATTTGACGAATGGATCGGTGTGGCAATGATGGAGGGAGCCAGGCGGGTCAGCCGGGAGCGGTTTTTTGAAATTATTCAGGCCAAACGAAATACCGATTCATCCCCTGATTGAACCGGCGGAAGACGCTGGGGCGAAAAGGGAAATTATTTTTGGCCATTGCCGGCGGAAAAGACAATTTTTGCCCTCATGCCGGATTCGTCGCTCAACTTGAATTCACCGTTCAGGTCAAATTCCGCAATCTGTTTTACCAGCGAGAGTCCTCCCGTGGATTCGGCGAGGTGGTCGGTGTCAAAGTTCTGGGCGTTGTCCTCAACCGTTAACGTTGTCCGGGAATTCCGAGAAAACCGCACCTGAACCTCGAGTTGATCCCCTGCCGGATCGGCGTGCTGAATGGAATTCGTGATCAGTTCGTTGATGATCAGGCCACAGGCGACTGCCTTCTCAACCGCAAGATCGATCGGTGTGATCCGGGTCCGAATATCGGTTTGGTCGGTGTCAGCCAGGGTTTCCTCGAAGACGGAGCAGAGTTGGTTGAAGTAATCTTTAGTGTTGACGCTCTGGACCCCCCCGGCCTCGTAGAGTTGATTGTAAAGAATTGAGAACGATTTAAGTCGGTCCTGTATTTTGTTCAAATGAGCTTTGGCTTCATCACTGTTCGAGATACTACGTCGGTAGGAGATGAGGCTTTCCATCATCTGGAGGTTGTTTTTAACCCGGTGATGGACTTCCTCCAGCAGGCTGTCCTTTTCCGCCAGCAGTCGCTGGTTGCGATCGTAGTAGTAGACAAACAGTCCGAAGGCCGCGACGGAGAGAAGGTAGACAAGGGTCTCGGAGAGGTCGCCCAGGACCCAGTCCGGTGAGGGAACCCGGCCGGTTCTTAACCAGGTACGAACTTCGGCCAGTTGATGGAGAGTTCCAACAAGAAAAATCAGGCTGATAATCGAAACCAGGTAGCGACTACGAGTGAACGAAAAATGAACCGAATAAAGGACGGCAAGAAAAAGAACGAGGGCGGGAATTATTGTATTCAGAAGCAGATCAAAGGGAATCAAATTCGCGATTCCACCACCGTGAAAGCTTCCTTGTGAATGGCTTTGTTTCTACCATCCTAAGCGATGGAGAACTGAAAAACAAGATAAAAGTGTTCTGTACGAGCGGAAGGTCCCAGGTCTGATCGGCCTCGTCGTATCGGGTCAACTGAAGTCATCCAGTATATGACCCTTGGGCTCGTCCGTGTCCCCCTTACGATCGGAGGATTCGGCGTCCGGGAATTCGTCCGTTCCCTCCGCTTTCTTTCGGCGGTAAAACGTGTGGAAACGGGTGGAATTAATCACATGTCCGCGCATTGCGTGACGGAAACCCTTCCGTTCGGTATCCCGGTCGAGGTCGAGTTCGGTCTCCAGGGCAAACACGGTCAGAAAATAATTGTGTTCCTCGCCCTCCGGCGGGCAGGGACCGGTGTAGGCGTGGTCTCCCTCGCTGTTTCGTCCCTGAACGGCCCCGGGGAATTTCTCCAGGTCGAAGCCGGGGGGAATTCCCGCGGGAAGTCCTTCAAGATCCGGCGGGAGGTTCCAGAGGAGCCAGTGGGTGTAGGCGCCGTACTCGACGGAGGGATCCAGCATGTAGAGTCCGATGCTCCGCGTTCCTTCCGGGACGTCGTCTATGGTTAGAGGGGGCGAGACGTTCTTACCATCGCAGGTGTACGACTCGGGAAAGACGCCGCCGGATTGTGCGTTTACGACACGAAGTTGCACGGCAGGGGACCCCGGTTTGAAACTCCGGACGTTATTGTTCCTTCGGGTTCATCGATCGCGGAGCGGAAGACGGAGGGACAATACCGTAGAGTAGGAGAGAAAAACGATTGCAAAACACCAAAAAATTGCGCGTCGAAAATCCATTTTCATTGAGTGACTATTTTAAATTATATCAGAGTACCTGGTGTACTTCCGGAAGGAACCAGGATTTTGTGCGCACAATCGTGACGAAAGACGCGAGAAACCGTAAGGTCGTCTGATGATGGTTAATGGGGGCGGGATCGCTCAGTCAGTGGTCGTCAGTGAAACGGTGGTCTTGTACCAGACCGGGGTGACCAGGTTGGTGATGTTCGAACCGTTGGCCCGTTTGGCGTAGCCGCGGATCAGAATCTGGACCGCCGAAGGGAACCGGTCATCCGTCGTGGGAAATTTTCCGGGGTCGACGGTATTCCAGTTTTCTTTCCAATCCCCGGTTTTTGCGTCCCAGAACCGGAATTTCAGAAAATCCACGCTGAACGCAAGAATTCCGACGTTGCTATGACCGGTGTTCGATTGGTTCAGATCGAGAACGGGTGTCAGTTCATCGTCGGTTCCGTACCGGGGGAGCGTTTCGCCGATGGTGTGTTTCTTGCTGCGTTCGAGTATTCCCCACCGGTCCGTCAGTCCAGTTTTGGGTTTGGGGCTGTCCTCGCCGTTGATCCAGTAGGCGTAGTAGACACGGTTGGATTTTAAGGCCGTGGAGTGGTCGATTTGATCGCTGCCGAGACGGGCGTGAAAATGAAGGCGATCCGAGTGTTCGTTGGGGTTGGTGGTCAGGTTGTTGTGAGGGGTTTGAGGTTGATTTGAGAAGGAACCATCCGATCCGTCGATACCGACGAATTCGTAAACGCTGCGATCCTGGAGGTCGTTGTTATTGGCCAGTGCCCGGAGGCGGTGGGCAATCTGATTGCCCGCCAGGGACAGGTTTTCGTTAATGGTGGTGTAGGAGGACGTGTACTGGGTGGCTTCCGTAAGCCGAATGTAAAACCGGGCCAGTCCGACGGTGATAATCCCCAGCACGGCCATGGCTACGAGAACCTCCACGAGCGTATAGCCGCGCCGATCCGTGATAGTCATGGTTTCATTCATCGCTCCGCAATCAGGGTGTTGTAGTCCCAGTCGGAACTTCCGCAGTCCGTCGTGGAGATACAGCGTTTTCCCTCGTGAAACGTCGCGGGGAAAAGCACCCGGATTCTTACCATTTTAAGGGGAAGCTTGCCGCCGTTGTTTTCGACCTTCTTTACGCTGGTGACGTAATCGTACTTCCCGTAGGGAGCGTCAAAGGAATAGGGTTCGGAACCGGTCGAAGAACCGTCGCAGCTAATTGACTCGCCTCCCGTGGGGAGGGAACCGTACTGGACGGTGGATCGGATTAGCCCGAGACACTCCTGGGCTAACTTGGCGGCGGTTTTGCGTGATTTTGACGACCGGATTGTTTTGAGTGACTGGCTGACGAGGTTGGCAACGGGCATCATGATGATTCCCATCACGGCGAGTGCGATCAGGACTTCCACCAGGGTGAATCCGTCGTCCGTTCGGGCTGTGTTTAACATGGCGGTTCATTAGAAAGGGTGCACGTAAATTCGTCGAGCCGGCTCCCGAGTCTCATCAGCGGTGGGCCGCACTCGTCAAACGAGTCTATGAAGTGGATCCACTGGAGTGTCCTGAATGTGGGAACGAAATGACGATCATCGCCTTTATACGGGATCCGGCGGTGGTCAATCGCATCCTCGATCATTTGGACATGCTTGAGACCTCCGGCAACGATCCGCCCCGCTCTCCACCGGACGAGGGTCTGACGGCCGAACCGGTCTACGATCATCTCCCGCCGGGGGATGAGCTTCTACCGGACTCGTAAAGACGTG
>JBDGPI010000073.1:5345-6789 GCA_042219765.1 Salsurabacterium abyssinicum (SeqCode) | reverse complement strand
AGCCGGTGGACTCGGCACTGGCCCGACGCTGGTTACCGGGGCGCTGACCGAGGGTAACGTCGATGGTTTTAGTGGATCCGGCCCGGACCACGGCTAGCTGAACACGCTCTCCAATATCGTGGGCGATGACTGATTGCTGTAAATCGGCCGGACCCTCAATGGTCTTATCGTTCAGTTCAATGATTAGATCACCGGGTTGGAGGCCGGCTTCGTCGGCGAAACTGCCGGAGCGGACGTTGGCGACCAGTGCTCCGTGGTCGTAGCCGTAGTGACGTTGAAGTGCTTTGGCGGAGAGTTTCTGGATTGATACCCCCAGCCAGGCCCGACGAACCTGACCGTGTTCGATCAGGTCAGTGACGGTTCGTTTTACAAGGTTGGAGGCACTGGCAAATCCTACGCCCTGGCTCCCCCCGCTGGTGGATTGAATCACCGTATTGATACCGATGATTTCACCCCGGATGTTAACGAGGGGTCCACCGGAGTTCCCACGGTTAATCGGAGCGTCCGTCTGAACGAAATTTTCGTATTTCGTGGCCTGAATTGAGCGCTGAAGGGCACTGACGTGACCGTAACTGACCGAATTCTGCAGGGAGAAGGGACTGCCGATGGCGATGGTCCACTGACCGATCTCGAGCTTGCTTGAATCCGCGAAATCCAGTGCCGGCAAGTTGGTCCGGTTTATCTTCAGTACGGCCAGATCCGTTTTCGGGTCGGCGCCGACCAGTTTCGCGTCGACTTTTTCCTCGTTCGGTAACAGAACTTTGATGTCGGTCATGTCCTTGATGACATGATGGTTGGTGACGATGTAGCCATTGGAGCGAATAATAACCCCGCTGCCAAGACCCCGCACCTTGCGCTGCCGCCGGGGCAACCGGAAACGAAACGGAAAGCCACGCGACCGTGACACCTTCTTTTCCACGAAAACCGTTACCACGGCCGGGCGGGCTTTCTCGGCCGCCTGTTTTAATCCCTTCTCGACTGCCTCGAGAGCACCGAGGTACTTCTGGGACAGGGATCCCTCGAATCGGGGGCCACTGTAGCTGGGTGCTTCCGCTATGCCGGTGACCGGTAAGAATAGGGTCAACACCATAACCACGGAGAGACAGACGGACGCTTGAAGTCGGACGTTCATTCTGATCCTCCTCATTTAAAGTCTTGAAGGCCTTTTAGGGAAATGAAATCTTGCTGCAAAATGAATTTTCCACGGCAAATCGGACTAATAATTTTAAAACATTCCGATTCATTTGAAGATATCGTTCACTCAACCTCGAGCTGGCTCCATCCGAGGACTTCGAGGTGTGCTCCTATTCCCAACCTCATTACCGGTAAACCCCTGACTTACCAGACGATTAAATGAGAACCGATTACGGGAGAACCAAACCCTCCGGACTTCCCCAGCGCCTGATCGCAGGACTTTAATCATTCAAAAATATTTTTAAAATAT
>JBDGPI010000073.1:0-5335 GCA_042219765.1 Salsurabacterium abyssinicum (SeqCode) | reverse complement strand
ATGACTTTTTGAAAGGAGTGGCCCCGTGGTTGATTCCAAGCAACAGACCCGTGACGAACTACTGGAGACGGCCCTGGATCTTTTTGCACAACAGGGTTATCGATCGACAACCGTCGCTCAAATCTGTGATGAAGCCGACGTCAACATTGCGTCGGTCAACTATCACTTCGGAAGCAAGGAGGGTTTGTACAGGGAGGTCTGGCGGTCACGGCTCGACGAGGAACTTTCGAACCGGCCCGACGACAGCAATGACTTCTCCGAGCTGAATCCGGAGGATCGACTGCGCAAACGGATTCACCTTGCCGTAAAGCGCCATCTGTCACTGGGTGAGCCCGGGAAGTTTACCTCCATGATCATGCACGAGATGAATAACCCGACCGAATTGGTCGACACCGTAATTGAAAATTTCGTAAGTCCTATTCGCCAGGATTTCCTCGAGGACGTCGCCGACCTACTTCGGAAGGATCCGGAGGACCGCTCGGTTCGTTTCACTGTTCTCAGTATATTCAACCAGTGTTTCGGTCTTCGGTTTCGTGATTTAAGCGAGGAGTCGATGGTGGATTTTGACACCTTCGACGACTCGGACGTCGAACAACTGGCGGATCACATTGCGGATTTCTCCATCAGCGCAATCAAGCGAATGCGTGAAACCTCCCGGAATGGAGCCTCAGTGGAATGATACCCTGCTCAATCTCAGCGAGTCGTCTACGGGGGTCGGTGTCTCTCCTGACACCGATTATCGTGGTTTTTCTCGTTCTCGGTCTGGCGGGATGTGCCACCCGGACCGTCGACTCCGACGCAAAAATGGACGAACTACCCGAGTCCTTTTCCGGTTCCGGAAAGGACACGCTGACTGACAAATGGTGGACTGAACTCGACGACAGCCACCTGAACAAACTGATGAAACGGGCCCTGGACGGAAATCTCTCGCTGAAGCAGGCCTGGAACCGGCTTGACCAGGCTCGTGCCTCGGTCAGCGCTCGCAGTGCCGACCTTTACCCGGGTCTGAACGTCTCGGGAGACATAACCCAGCGGAGGCAGGAGACCTCCAACCCCGACAGAAGTCAGACCGCCACAAGCGAACAACTTAAAGCCGTCGCCAGTTACGAGGTCGACCTCTGGAACCGCATCGAATCTTCCGTCGAGGCCGCCCGATACAGCAAGAAAGCCTCGAGGGAACAGTTAAAGTCCGCGGCCGTTTCCCTCAGTGCCGAAGTCGCACACACGTGGTATCAACTCGTTGACTCCTACAACCAGGTTCGGATCCTGCGGAATCAACTTGAGGTCAATCAGAATTTCTACTCGATTGTTTCGGACCGCTACGAGTACGGACGATCACAGCGGGCCGATGTGCTGCGACAGCGCCGCCTGAAGGACGGCACGAAGGAACGGCTCCTTGCCGCCCGTTCCCGATCAAAAACACTCGAACACAAACTGGCCGTTCTTCTCGGCCAATCGCCCAAGGGGACTGTTAATCCCGTCGTAAGGAAGTTTCCCGACCTACCCCCCATACCAGAAACGGGGATACCGTCGAAAGTGATTAACCGGCGTCCCGACGTTCGTGCCAGTTTTCGCAGGGTTCAGGAAGCGGACCGTAACGTTGCATCGGCAATTGCCAATCAGTACCCACGGCTCAATCTAACGGGAGCCATCAGTACGTCCGGCGGGGACTCAGCCCAGTTATTCGAGAACTGGTTGCAATCACTCACCGCTGAATTGACGGCCCCCATCCTCGACGCCGGCAAACGACGCGCGGAGGTCCGGAAAAGCGAGGCGATTCTTTCGAAAAGGATCAACAGTTACAAGGAATCGGTCCTAACGGCCTTCCGCGAGGTCGAGGATTCACTCGTGCAGGAACGCCACCAGCGCAAGCAATTAAACGAAATAAAAGGCCAGCTCAAAGCAGCCAGGGAAACCGTAACGATCCTTCGTAACCAGTACGCAAACGGCACGACGGATTTCCTGAGTGTCCTCGAGGCCCTGAAAACCAAACATCAATTGCAGCTCGACCTTGCAAGGGCCCGACGAAAATTAATCATCGATCGCATTGGACTCTACCGCTCACTGTCCGGCGGTTGGTCGTTAAACCGTCCCGAATCCAATAACGACAAGACTGCCAAAGAAGGAGCCTGAGTAATGTCCCAATCCGACAAAAATGATTCCAACCACGTCACCGAGTCAGCCCCGGAGGACACTCCCAGTTCGGACGCCTCGGACGGCTTATCGGAGAAGCTACGCTGGGGGCTGACCCTGATCGGAATTCTACTGGCCGGCGGAGGCCTCGCCTGGTTACTCGCCACCACGGGCCCGAAGGCCGAGCGCAAGGAGAAACCCGACGAGCAACGAGCATCACGCGTTGAAATTATCAGGGTAAACAGGACGACCAATACCGTTCAGCTCCAGGGCTACGGTAGCGTCGAGGCAGCCCGCAAAATCCAGCTCGTTCCCCAGGTGTCGGGGACGATCACCGATCGAAGTGATAGTTTCCGACCCGGTGGCTTCTTCGACAGGGGTGATTCGATCGTTCAGATCGAACAATCGGATTATCGACTCGCCGTCGAGCAGCGCCGCAGTGAACTACAGCAGGCCCAGGCTGACCTGACAATAGCGCAAAGTAACCAGTCGGCGGCCCGTGACGAATACGAGCGGATCAAAGACCAGATAACGGTGGAAAACCCCGACGTCATTCTGAAGGAACCACAGGTTAAATCCGCCAGAGCGGCCGTCCAAAAGGCGCGATCCGCCCTCGAACAGGCCAAGCTCAACCTCGAACGAACCACATTAGAGGCCCCCTTCGATGCTCACGTTACACAACGCAACGTGGAACTCGGAATGAATGTGTCCACCGGACAAACCCTTGCGACCATTGTGGGAACCAACGAGTACTGGATAAAAGTTTCGCTTTCACCCTCCAAGCTAAAGTGGCTGATGGATGAGACCGGCCGGTTGAAGAAAAACCTACCGGTTCGAGTTTACAACAAAACCACCTGGCCGGACTCGAGTTACCGTGAGGCAGCCGTTACGGATTTAATCCGTGAACTCGAGACCAAGGGCCGTATGGCGCAGGTTCTCGTGTCCGTGTCGGACCCGCTGGCACTGGATCCTCAGCACAGCGGCAAACCCGCCGTGATGGTGGGATCCTACGTCAGGAGTGTCATTGACGCAGGCACCCTACCCGAGTCCGTACGCCTCGATCGGGACCTGCTCAAGGACGGCGACAAAGTCTGGGTGGCAACCCCGGAGGGTACCCTCGACATCCGGGAGGTAACGGTGGCTTTCCGTGACAAAGAGGACGTTCTGATAACCGAGGGACTGGAATCCGGGGATCGAGTGATTCATACTGACCTGAGTTCACCGGTGGACGGTATGGCCGTTACCGTAAAAAACGGCCCGGGTAGGGACCTTTCCGGCAAGAACACAACCAACGAGTCCGCCGAACAGAAGAGAACGTCCATCCGCGGGCATGACCAATCCAGTACTACACCCCCGGGAACGAGCTCATAAACGACACGATGGCCTCCAGCGACTCGAACGATTATTCCGGTCCGATAGCATGGATGGCCCGCCATACGGTTGCGGCCAACCTGCTTATGATTGTCCTGCTGGTCGGTGGGTACGTCATGATCGACCGGATCAAGAAGGAAGTCTTCCCCGATTTTTCCCTCGACGTGGTCAGCGTTAACGTTGTTTACCCCGGTGCCAGCCCGGAGGAAGTCGAAAACGGAATCGTCCTACCGGTTGAGGAAGCGGTCCGAGGGATGGAAGGTATCGACGAAGTTACATCCACGGCCAACGAAGGATCCGGTAACGTCCGGATCGAGTTAACCTCGGACGCGGACCGCCAGAAGCTCTTCCAGGACATCGAACAGGAAATAAACCGTATCCGAACGTTTCCGGACGGGGCGGAGGAACCGACTGTTAAGTTACTTTCGAGAAAAAACGAAGTCCTGAACGTCGGTATCTACGGCAACAAGGATCGATGGACCTTGCGCAAACTCGCGGAAAAAGTCCGCGACCGGCTTTTGCTCCGGAAGGACATCCGCCAGGTTGAACTCGAGGAACCCCCGGAGTACGTCATGCACCTGGAAATTCCCCAGCAGACGTTACGGGCTCATTCGCTCAGCCTCAGTGACGTCGCTCAAATTGTCTCGAACTCAAGCCAGGATATCCCTGGGGGTGACATCAATACTAAAAGCGGGGAGTTGCTACTCAGGGTCCAGGAACGAAAAGTCTGGGCCGAACAGATACGGAACATACCCATCGTCAGCACCCCGAGCGGGTCTCGGTTAACGCTGGGGGACCTGGGAACGGTCACGGACGGTTTCGAGGAAAGTGACTACCTTTCGCAGTACAACGGTAAGCCGACCATGGACATGAAGGTTTACCGCATCGGGGACCAGTCCCCCCCGGGCGTTTCGGAAGCCGTCCACGAAGCCATGCAGGAAATATCGAAGGATCTCCCGCCGGGGGTCAACTACCGGATCAACCGGGACCGGTCCGAGATATACTACCAGCGGCTGAACCTGCTCCTGGAGAATTCATTTATCGGGCTAATCATCGTCATCTGTGTGCTGGGGCTGTTCGTTGAAATTCGTCTGGCCTTCTGGGTGATGATGGGTATCCCGATTTCCTTCATGGGCGCGCTTCTGCTCATGCCCGTTATCGGTATCAGCATCAACATGATCTCGATGTTTGCCTTCCTGATGGCACTCGGAATCGTGGTCGACGACGCCATCGTGGTCGGCGAGAACATCTTCGAGCACCGTGAGCGTGGCATGGAGCCAATGAAGGCATCCATCGAGGGCGCTCAGGACATGGTGAAACCGGTTACCTTCAGCATTATCACAAACTGCGTGGCCTTCTCACCGATGTTATTTATCCCCGGCATGATGGGTAAATTCATGTGGAACATCCCGGCCGTGGTTATAACCATTTTTCTTCTTTCCCTCGTCGAGGCCTTCTTAATTCTGCCGGCTCACCTGGCCCATACTGCTCGGCAAACGACAAACCCCGTTATTCGGTGGATCGACCGGCGCCAGGAGGAGTTCGCCTCGGGGTTTCGTTCCTTCGTGGAAACCTATTACAGGCCCTTCCTGAACCGGGCACTGAATTACCACTACCTGACCCTGGTACTGGGTGTCTGTGTTCTGGCCATCACCGTTGGGTACGTCATAAGTCCGAGGATGCCGATTACCTTCATGCCCGATATTCCCGCCGACGCAACCCAGGCAACCGTGAAATTGCTTCCGGGCACTCCCATGCACCGTTCGGAAGCCATTGCGGATAAATTAACCAGAAGCGCACAGAGGGTTATCCGCCGGAACGGTGGCGACAG
>JBDGPI010000072.1:0-4204 GCA_042219765.1 Salsurabacterium abyssinicum (SeqCode) | reverse complement strand
CGGTTCGAGTCCGGCCGCCGGCTCCATTACTTCAGTCAAACGTCCAGGGTCAAAAGTCGAAAGTCGAAGGTCTAAAGTCGAAAATCAAAGATCATAAGTTGTAGGAACTGAATGGGATCGGAGTCGAACCGAATTAGGTCTCAGTTATCTTACGATCAAATATTATCCTTATTTGAAATTTACCACGCTTTCATCTTTTAGCTGAATCACGATTACTCGTGTTAATTTGATGACTGAGTGAAAGCGTTTTCCTGTCATTTGAGGTCTTGAGAAGTTGGGACTTGCCGACAAGCAGAAACTCCCCCCCTTTGCCATAGAGCCTCACCATTGTAATTGGACAGGATCGGTTTTGATTTACCCCTGGCCATGTTGCAGTAGGATCCTTCGAGCAATTTACGATCCAAGAAGAGTACTTCAAAGGACGCGTTTGCGAGTTCTTTTTGAAGGAAAAACGGCTGGCCCGCACAGTAAATTGACTTCACCTGACTGGCACGCTTCTGCATTCGCGGGAGGTTATTTTCGGTAAATCGAAAATACTCAGCTCGTTTTCCGTACATTGAAATGTATCGAGCAAACGGGTTAGGAGCCGCCACCATCGTATCGATGGGCGTCGTCTGGAGTTTTTGGAATGCTTCGTGGAAATAGTCCGGAAACCGTCCGGGGTATCAGCGGTAGGTCTTAAACCAGCTGCCGTGGGGGAAGAGTGCCATGGTTGCCACTGGAAGAAGTATTGCGACCAGGGAGAGTCTGCGAGGGAACTGGCGCAGGAGGACAGCTAATCCCAGGAAAAGCGACGTAACTACTATCGAGGTTAGGACAATCCGATCCTGGATTAAAAGTCCTCCGGGCAGACTGCACCCTGTTTCCTGCAGTTCACAAAAGGTGCTTGTGGAATAGTAAACAAGCCCCAGTATGGCACTCGCCAGAAGAAGGTTCCGAGTTAAAGTTCTGCGGGCCGCTTTCCTTATTTTGGTGTAGGCAGCGGGTAGGTTATCCCCGATAAGAATCAGCGGTATCAGCTGGAGTACGCCCTTGGTGTATTTGTTCGGCTGGTAAAGAGTGGGATACATCAGGTGAGCCAGTATCCAAAGAGTAAAACTGCCGAGGATTAACCACCAGTACTGCTTGCGGCTACGCCAGCGGTCACAGATGCCGTAGAGTACGAGGACCAACCCCCAGAGGATGATTGCGGTGACCATCATCCGTCGATAGCGAAACAACGATCCCAGGGAGCCAACCCAGAGCTCACGGTTCACCGGACTGGTACCTAAAAGGGAGACCCACCGCTGGTGAATCTGGTTTGTTCCCGAGGAGAGTGTATTAAAGAAAAATTTTGAGACGAGATAGGGGCCTAACACGCCCACGAAAAGAGAACACGAGACAATGCTTTCGGTGAGCCTGTCTCGAATTGGTTCAAGTCCGTTGGTTGGGGAGTTTATGTAGGTTTTGGCGTAAAAGAGGAAAAGGAGGAGCAGCCCCGTTGGTGGATAAATTCCCGCTGATAGAGCAATGACGTAAAATCGTCCCCAGGGTGATTCCAGACGGTCCAACAGTAACCCCGCCAGCAGAAATACGACCGTAAAGGATTTACGATTACCGGGAAGTGGACTCATCACAATACCAATATGAAGGAAGAACAGGAAAATCAAACCACGGCGGATCCAGTCCCTTTGGCTTCGTCCCGGATAGGTGCCTAACACGAAGAGAGCCAGCGAGAGGATGATCCCGATGGCCTTCATGACATTCACTGGATGAAACAGGTGGGCGAGTGGTTCTGCCAGCAGACCGAAATAAAGTGGTGAACTGTAGCGTGCAAACTGAGTGATGCGAGAAATTAAATTACTCCTGGGGTATAGCTCCGGTTGCATCATATTTTGAATCGCCGGGACCATGTTTTCGTAGCCCAACAGACGGTAGCGGTATATGGAACCAATATCCGCAGTGTGTCCAAGTACGTAGATGAAAACCAGTATCAGGACTAATGCCCAACGGAGGAGAGTGGATTGAAACCAGTTCAGCAGTCGATGCGGTATTCTCGAGTTCCTTCGTTTCATAGCTACTAGTGGTCAGTGACAAAATAAAAGTAAACCACCTTGAGCTTGACATTTTGGGTATGATTTCAACTATCAGACTCAAAAAAGAGGGTGGAAGAATGAAAAAAGTGAAGCGCTTCAGAAACGAGAAATGGTCAACCGACTGCATTTCGAGCACGGTCTTTCGAAGCGTGAGATTGAGAGGCGAACGGAATGCAGCTGGGGGTTCACTTTCATCTTGCATCCAGCCACTAGTGGCTACCAGATGAGGAATCAGGTTATAAATATCCAGAAATTATAGACAATACCGTAATTTATGACATCAATAAATATGAAATAGAGTTTGAATTGATTGTCGTGAATTGTCACTTTGCGGGAATTATTTTGAATTCCAGTAAGTTTTTAAAGGAGGACAGTGTATAATTGACATACGGTAAAAATAGTCGAAAGGTTATGAGCCTCCATGCCGAAATTTACGAAAGCCACAGACGATTATTATCGCTCGCTGGTTCATTCCCTGCCGTTCAGTCTTGCCGTTATCGACGGGGACGGGCAAATTATCGGAACGAACAGTAACTGGGATGATTTTGGTGAAGAAAACGGGTTGGACCCCCGGTACTTTGATAAGGACGTCAATTACCTGGATGTTTGCCTGGGAGCTGATAACAAGCATGCCTCCAGGGCCGTTGAAGGCATAAAGAAGGTAATTTCAGGGGCACGGACAAATTTTAAGTTGGAATATCCCTGTCATTCGGACGACCGGAAACACTGGTTTGTCATGCAGGTTTATCCCCTCAAACAGTCTCCTGAGGAATATTTTATCGTCACGCACCTCGACATAACCGGCCGAAAACTTTCCGAGCAAAGAAGTCAGCGCCTTTCAACGATCGTTGACCGAATACCGGTCTGCATTGTCACGCTGAAGAAAGTCTTGACGGAGACTGAAACCGAAGAGGGCACCGACGAACGTGACGATACCTTCGTTATAACCAATTTTAATCCACATGCCGAAAAGGTAACCGGACTGAAACACCAGGATGTGCTGGGACGGTCCTACCGTGAAGTCTTTGATGAACTATTTGGATCAGATTTAACCTCCGAACTCCTGGAAGTAACACGGGAGAATGTTAATTTTGAGCAGGAGGAAGTTGAGTCCAAAGGATACCGGTACCGGGACCGTTTCTGGTCACTTCAGGCGTTTAACGTCACAGGGGAGTATCTGTCCATAGATTTCGAGGATATTACGGGAGAAGTTCAAAATCGCCGGAAGTTGGAATATTTAGCGGCCTACGACGAATTAACGGATCTTCTTAACAGGGACCATCTGCTCGAAACCTTAAGTGATGAACTTGAGCGGGCGAAACGGTATTCGTCTCACTTATCGTTTCTGCTGATGGACCTGGATAAGTTTAAAGACATTAACGATAACTTCGGGCACGTGTACGGGGATGAAATACTGGAGGGAATGGGGGAAATTTTGAACGAACATACCCGGTCTTCCGACCTCGCCGGCCGCTACGGTGGGGAGGAATTCGGGGTCCTGCTTCCGGAAACTGATATCGACGCCGCCTGTCAGTTTGCCGAACGGTTACGTGAGGATATAGAGGATTTCGAAGTGACCACCGAGGCTGGTGAGTCCGTGTCCGTGACCTGTAGTATTGGAGTCAGTGAACACGCTGAAACCGACGAGACTATGAAAGATATCCTCGGCCGGACTGACGACCTCCTCTACCAGGCCAAGGAAGAGGGCCGCAACCGTGTAGTCTGTGACGAGAACACGGGGCGGAGTATTTCCTCAGGATCCTCATGAACTTACAATTACTAACGGATCAGTTGTGGAACCAAAACTCGGTTGAGAATTCCTGCCTGGAATATACACTATTTAGACTCATTTGAGATAAGCGGATGCCCTTTAATCGTTCTTTCCGACGTCCGACCTTCGACTTTTGACTGTGGTTTCGGAGGGGTAGCAAAGTCTGGTCAAATGCGGCAGACTGTAAATCTGCTGGGCGACGCCCTTCGGGGGTTCGAATCCCTCCCCCTCCACCATTAATTCAAGTTGAAAGTTAAGACGTTAAAAGTTGAAGGTTCCTTACCCTGTTCCAAAGACCTTTAGCCTGAACTATTCATGACGCTGAAAATATTTTGTCTAATTTGCTGAATTCCCTTTA
>JBDGPI010000071.1:1477-6450 GCA_042219765.1 Salsurabacterium abyssinicum (SeqCode) | reverse complement strand
TGGGTTATAGGTTTCTATACCCTGCGGTATATCCCGTCGATTACCAAAGTGTACTGATAACGAAAAACGGTGTCGATCCGACAGGGTCTGTTCCTGGGTAAATGAATAATCCAGTAAAAACCCCCGGTACCGAACTCCTAAACCGGCACTGAAATTGCCGTCCTCCTCAAATCCTTCGTTTGTTTCATAACCCGACCGCAATGCGATAAAAGGGTACGGTTTAAATTCCAATCCCAATGAGGACGTCGTAATATCCTCCGGTTGAAAGTAAATGACATCGTTGGAAAAAGTTAGCCGACGCTCCCACAAATAAAAATCATAGGCCCAACCGGCCCGGAACGTACGTGGTAACGGATCTCCCTCCTCAATGAACTTAATCTCGGGACCCACGTTCTGTACAACTGCTGCAAGCTTCAAAGGTGTTCGGGGAGATTGGTAATGGATTCCTCCGTCCACGGCAAAACTATTTGCCCGTATATTGGCAAGCTTTTCCTGGATAGCTTTGACACCGATCCCCCAGGCTAACCCGGTCCGATGTCCGTATGCGTAATTCCCGGCAAGGGAGGCATTGTAGTTTGTGAACGTCGACTTGTCCTGACGCTCCGTACGAAACTGATACTGCGTATACAAAAATCTCGTCGAAATGCCCATGGTATGTGCTGAACCCATGGGAATAGCCACGCTCATCAATTCATTTTTAACCTCAAATAACTGCTCCTGGTGGGTTGCACTAAACGTCGAGGAGCGAAGACGACTCATACCGGCCGGGTTCCAATACATGCCGTAACCGCCGTCCGCAAGTGCCGTGTAGGCTCCCCCCATTGCGCTCGCACGCGGTCCCGCCTTGGTGCGTAAAAATGACGCACCTACCGTACCGGCACCGTCCGCGTAAAGGGTAGTATTTACCCACCCAAGCAATATGATGGCTACCAGTGCAATAGCCAGGGGTTGTTTTACATCCATACAAAAGACCCTCCCAGAGGTCCAAAACAGGGCCTGATTAAAACGTGGTCTTATGGTTCCATGATCCGTTTCCTCCCCATTCACGGATGTCGCTTCCCTGTACCAGTTAACCTTCGTATCCAACCATAAAACAACCGTTAATATTACACATCTCATTTAACCGGGTTTTAATAAGAACATATACGGTACATATTCGGGCACGTGCGTACTTAATAAGCAAATTACATTCCAGCCCTTTATGAACTGTAAAATTATTCCAATAAAAACCACGTTAAATCAGCAATAATATTACAACTCTTGGTTCGGAACCCTACTTAATCAACGTCAGTTTTCCTTTCTTTACCCCATACTTTGATTCAATTACGTAGATGTAAATTCCACTGGCAACACGTTCTCCTACGTCATTCCGGCCAAACCAGCGTGCGATATTCCCCGTTGGATAATACTGTATTCCTCGCCCTACCGTTAATTTTCGGATCATCTGTCCTTGAACATTAAATATTTTTATAGTCATATTGGGATCAGCCGGCATCTTCTGGAACACAAACGGTTTCCCGGACAAAGGCTTGTAAGGATTGGGCCATGTCCGAATAAACTCGACCGTCTCCAGGTACTTCTGTGACGGAACCCAGGTCGTCTTATCGTCTCCTTTTGTTCCGTCAGTCTTCGTATACGAAGCCGTCACCTGGGAATTCGGGTTCACTTTAATCATGTCGGATCGTGTTTGACCCTGGGTAAACCGGAATGTACCCGTAAACTGACCCGTGTCGTCACCGATTTCCGTGGCAGTGATTTTTAGTCCCGTTGCATCCTGATCAGACGTAATTCGCACGTCGATTTTATCCCTGCTATTGGGATCGTTATTTGCACCAAAATCAGTGACCGTAACCTTCGCTTGCGCGTCCAATCCCTCATACTGGTCTTTTTCAATCTCAACAATTCCAAATGCAAATCCTATTGTGTCGGAACCGATACGGGAGCGGTTCCCCGCCTTATCAATGAATCGTACGAAAACCTGGCCCGCGGCGTTAATTGTCCAGCTTGTATCGTTGATAAGGGCCCCCTGGGCGTCCACATCCCGCGTATCCACCTTGGTGGAAAACATGGAATCGTTGGAAATCTCTACTTTCGCGTGATTCGAGTCCGACGTCTGGTCCAGCGAAGACAGAATCACGTCAAACGTTGCCGTTGTATCATCTCCGTTGTCAATCAACACGGACGGATTTTGGGGTGGAGTGTGGTCAAGGGTAATACTGTCCGTGTAAGTATCGCTCAATCCACCATCATCAAACCTGTACTGTACGTAGAACTCGTGTAAACCGTCCGTGTCGGACAATGTCCACACACTGTCCGATCGGAACTCAACGAACCCGGTCGTCTTAACCGTGTCGGAACCGGCCACGTAGGTGATGTTCATGCTGTCGGCGTTCTCCAGTGACTGGAAGTTCATCTTGATACGGGTGTCACCGGTAATCGTCTGGGTATCCACAAAATCCCGGGCCGGGTCGGTATCAAATACGTCCACGCTACTGGTATCCGTCTGTACGACCATATGCGTGGTATCAAAGCCCGGCTCGGAATCTTCCGTTCGCCTGGATCGACTAAATACCGTAAACGTATCCCGTTCGGCAACACTCTGACCGGTGGGTATGGTTACTTCGAGAATAATATGGGACGTATCGAGACTGACGACGTTATTAATTTGGGCCGAGGACGTAATCTCGGATTCACCGGAGTCCAGTTCCCCGTTTTCGTTCGTGTCGAGGTAAATTCCCGTATCCCACGTATTCACTAGAGCCCTGCGCTGGCGGATACTGTACGTGTCCGGTCCGTTCCCCGTATTTCTCAATCGCACGCGGAATGTCACGGAGTCTCCCGGGGATACGTACTGAACCGGTGTGACCTCCGGTGTGTATTTGGCGTTTGATAGGTGCGTCACCCGTGTATCAGCCACGTTACTATTCGATACGCGTGTCGTATCGGCCCCGGTAACGTTGGTGAACTCAAGGGTGACCTCTCCCTTATCCTGAGGAATTGTCTCGGCCTGTAATCCGTTTTCAATTAACTTGTCTTCCTTCGCCTCCCAGTCAACGGCATGGAGGGGGGAGACCGTGAGGGTCATTATCATCGAGGCCAGCAGAACGAGGAACACGTACCGGCGCAGTACGGGTGCAGAGTCGAAGACCGAACGATTCATAAGCCTCTGCACCTCACTTTGCCGGTTTTCATCCATCGTTACTCACTCACACTCAGATTCGCATCGTGCAGGGAGAAAGGCGCATGGCGTGAAAACTTGTTGCCATGAACCACTGCTCCTGCATCATGGTCAAATTGACGATTCATCCAGCGTCCAACAATTCGATCATGAAACTCACGGTTATGATCACCGTGTACGTTGTGCTTCACGTTTCCTGCTTCTTGTTTCGTGTTGTTCATTATTCGCCACGCCCCATGCCCCATGCTCCATGCCCCATGCCCCTTACCCCATGCCACCACACGCAGTGAGGTCAGGAGGTTGTTGCTGAGAATAGTGCACAACTCCTCACTCCGTTTCGGAGGATCAGGGGATAAATGCATGGCGTACCCGCACTCTTCTCCCGCAACGTCGCGGGATCGTCTAACGGAAAACCGTTCGTGCGGTTTCAATAGATTCATCTCACTCATTCATCTCGCATTCGTTACTCGAAATCAAAATCAATCACTCGTTTCCTCTCCAGCGGAACCGTCTTACGATCAACGCAACCCGGGTGTCGAGTACCCAAACGTTTTGAATACTGAACACCTACGGACGAACGAACTAAATTCATGACCGAAAAACCTCAGCCAATGAGCGCCAATGTGTACCGGCTAACTGAAGCTCCCGGTATACTTCACCCGTTATAAACTTCAATAACCGTCACCTCGGCGCTTCACTATCGGTTCGTTCGCGTTAATCCATTCAGACACGTTCGAACTCAGCTCCTCTGGTAATGGAATCCCCTACTTCAATAACCAAGGAGAATCCTCTCCCGGTACCGAAATAAGGCGTTCCTACTTCGGCGAACCATGATTCGAACTCCCCGGGAGTTAATCGATCGTCACCCAGAATCGAAATTCACGCTTGTGGTTCGGACCCGTCGTTGGTCCTATGTCCGGTAACCCAACTTTCAGTCGTTCCACGTCTTCCGGGTTACTGGTGTTATCAGTAAACTCACCGATCAACGTGTTGTCGCCGGCAACCGTGGCCGAGGCCACGCCGGTATCCTGGCCGGTTACGAAGGACACGTCGTTGTTCCCGGCACTTCCTACGGTCAACGAATTACTACTATCCGTGTCGACCATCGTGGTGCTGTCCGGCATGGCGTCGTAGACGGCCGCGTTAAAGGCCGTGTCGTTACCGGTGTTGTCCACCGTAATCTTGAACATCACCGTGTCTCCCGGTCGTGCTTCGCCCGTTACAAGTCGAAGTTCCTTGGAAATCGTCATACTCGGTCCGGCAACCTCGGTGTGTAGAACTCGTGCCTGGGTATCCTCGCCGTCTCCCTTCGACGATGTCGGACCTCCCGGCCACTGCCACTGGTCACCGACCTTGGTTCCGTCCCCGTTACCCGGGTTGGCGTTGTCCGTCGCCCACAGGTCGTGGTCCACGGAATCTCCCTGCGTGGCCAGTGATCTCACCCTGACGTGGGCGTACACCGTCACCGTTTCCGCTTCCGTCATGAAGTACGAGGAATCTCCGGGGCCATCGGTGTGGTTCACGACCGCCGTGTCAAAATTTGCCGCGGATTTCGAACCGGGTTCGGTCGCCAGATCCAGCGCAAACGTGTCGTCGTTCGTCGTTGGATTGGCGATCGAATCCCCAACCGGCCCATCCGCGTTCGTCATCACGTTCTTAAAATTGAACGGAATCGGGTTGCGGTTGTTGGACTTATTCTCGATTACCACCGCGTACACCACCGTGTCTCCGGCGGAGACAGTTTCACTGGAATTTTTCGTTGGTGAACTTGTGGAAGTATCACCGGCTACGGCAT
>JBDGPI010000071.1:0-1467 GCA_042219765.1 Salsurabacterium abyssinicum (SeqCode) | reverse complement strand
CAGACTGGTGTTTTTACTTCCACTACCTGACGTATCCCCGGCAATAGCTTCCGAAAAATTCGTGAAGCTCATGTGGTAACCGGTGTCCGTCTGCCAATCCGCGGCCGGACCGGCGGAGTCCGCCTGCTGGGTGTCGGCTCCGGAAACATTCGTCCAGATCACGTTCATCTCACCCACATTCTGAGGAACCGTGTCGTCGTCGTTCCCCTCGTTCACGGTCTTACCGTTCAAAATCTGGCGCAGTGACTGGGCACCGTGAGGCCCCGCCTGTGCGCTCGGGACGACCGTCATACTCAGGGCCGTCACCATGGCCACAATGGCCAAAAAGATTGATGTGTGTCGTACGTTCATCTCAGCAACAACCTCCTGAAAGTTGTTAATTCATGAGTTAATGGTTCAATCTGATCGCTCTTGTGCATCACTCGCTTCATTCAGGCGGTTAACCTGCCTGAACCTCGATCACCTCCCTTATGGCATGGAGCGTGGGGCAGGGGGTCTGGGGCATGAAGCGCCCAAAAACCGACCCACAGTTCCATTTGTTGAAATTCAAATTACGGTTCATCTTTTAAACTCCTTTGGAATGATCTGATTTGCTTCGACACGCTCTCTAATTCATCCTTTGATTCCCTTACAACTCCCACCCTTCGAACACATTGCGAATTCAGCCTTGATTTGGATTCCTCTGTTATATTGGTTGAAACCGTCAGTTGCACGTCCCCCCCTTGCTCGTTAAATTCATGCATCATCTGATTCACGATCCGTTTGAATATCACGAGCAATCTACTGGCTCGTTTACAATCTTTTTTTACGGTTTCCATATCCATACGTCTTCTTGCTTTACCCTTCATAGCGAACCTTCCTAACGTTCTAATCGTTTCCTTATGGCAATCGTTCGAACGTGTTTCAAAACCACCGTCATTAGCGTTGTAACTCCCGGTCGAATCAACTGCCGGGGACCAACATCCAAAACCATCACGCCATATATTCAGCACACTAAGCCAGACATCACGTACTACACGCAGTGGGGCCAGGAGGTTGCTGCTGAGATCGAACGAAAATAACTCCCCACTCCGAAATGACGTCTTCATAACGTGACACTCACTCTCAACTTCAAATGTCCAATAAAGGAGCTGACTCGTAATGTCTCGCTGTGTACGGAAACGACACCGTCTCCGCGTAATGCACCGGGCATACCAGAAAACTCGTTGAAAAAGTCTGGCATCACCAGATCGATGCATGAGATCTCGGAAAAACAAGCTTCGAATGTCCGTTTCACGTACATCTCAAAAAGACAACTCCCATTCGAAAATCATCGGTACGACAGTCCAACCCATCTCGCACAACAATCGCTGTATAATCAGCAACTGCAGTTGGTAATACCAACTCAAGCACGTCCCGGGTGTTAATCGATCGTCACCCAGAATCGGAACACTCGCTTGTTGTTCCGTCCGGAGCTTGGACCGATAT
>JBDGPI010000070.1:2716-4213 GCA_042219765.1 Salsurabacterium abyssinicum (SeqCode) | reverse complement strand
AGGGCTGGCCCGCATGCTTCCAAGCAGTGGAAGCCCATGGTCAATCTCCGGGCATGCGTTTCCAATCAGGGAACTCATCAATGTGCTGTTGCTATGGGGGTTGGACCAGGCGCTGACAAGATTGCAAATCAGGTTTTTCATTCTCTGGACTGTAAAGAATAATACAACGAAAATTTCGTCTACTCTTGAGAATGTCTATCGAGTTAAATTGGGCTCTGTTAAAATGCACTCCATTCAACTAGGCGAGGAATAAAACAAACCACGTATGCAACGGAGAACTTCATGAATAGCCAATTCAATACAGTACTGGATCAACCAGATTCACCCGATTATTCGTCCGATTTCAAGGCGACGGTACGTTCTATCGAGCCAATTCAACCCGAGGAACTATTCGAAACACTCCCAACTCCGCGGTTTGCCTGGAAACAACCCGGTGAACCACTTGTAGCCGGATTTGGAAATGTACTGGCCATTGAAGCAAATCCGGGGATGAAATTGGGCAATGTACGTAAGAAAGCGGAGGAGTTTTACACCCGACTTGACTTCAATGTACCTGCTCAATCGCCCGATTCAGTTTATCCGCGATTCAATGGAGGTATGTCATTTCAAACGAATGTCTCGGGTACCGGCTGGGGCTCCTTCCCGCGCTATTTTTTCGTCATTCCGCGGTATCAAGTCGTTTGCCTCGAAGATACAACTTGGGTAACCACGGTACATCGTTCGACCGATCAATCAGAACAGGTGGATCAATTTCCATTTCAACCTGAAACTTCTAACCGTTCAACAGCTTCATCACGACACATAGAGTCAATTCAACAAACTCCCTCACGCGAAGAATGGATTGAGGCCGTAACGGAAGTTATCGGTCGGATTAACAACTCACGACTGAAATGCCGTCTGACTACTACCGTTTTCTCCTTGAACCCCGTGAACGTCAGAATTTTGTGGGAGCCAGCCCCGAATTACTCGTGAAGAAAAAGGACACTAACATTGAAACCGAATCCCTGGCCGGAACCATCGAAACGGGTAAATCCGACCGGGAAAAGCAAAAACTGGCCGATCAGTTGTCCAGCAATCCCAAGGACCTTGAGGAACACCGGATCGTGGTCGACTCCATTGTCGACGACCTCCATTCACTAACCACATCGCTTAACGTCGGTGAACGGGATATTCGGTCGCTGGACTCCGTGCAACACCTCTATACACCTATTCATGCAACGGCATCATCCTCTCAGCACATTCTGGAATACGTCAAACAACTTCACCCAACTCCAGCTGTGGGAGGACTACCGAGGGAGGAGGCCCTTCAATCCATCCGGGACGTGGAACCCTTCGACCGAGGCTGGTACGCCGGTCCTTTGGGCTGGTTTGATGGAGAGGGAAACGGTTGTTTTGCCGTGGGAATCCGCTCCGCTCTCGTCCGTCAGCGCAAGGCACAGTTTTTTGCGGGGGCCGGAATCGTGTCAGACAGCGTCCCACGTGAGGAATGGGACGAAG
>JBDGPI010000070.1:395-2706 GCA_042219765.1 Salsurabacterium abyssinicum (SeqCode) | reverse complement strand
CGACCGGGCGCTGGAGATGATACAGGAACTCGAACCGTTCGAGCGTGGGCTCTACGGGGGGCCGGTGGGCTGGTTCGATCGAAACGGAGACGGTCGCTTTGCCGTGGCGATACGGTCCGCTCGTGTTCACGGACGCGATGCGTCCTTGTTCGCCGGGGCGGGTCTGGTAAACAATAGCAAGCCTGAGAGCGAATGGGACGAAGTCCAGTGGAAATACCACTCGCTTCTCAACCTGCTCCAGAACAAATAAGCCATTGAACCCGCCCAATCGCAACATTCTCCAGGCCCGTATTATCGTCGATCAACTCGTTAAATCCGGTGTGGAGAATGCCTGCGTGACGCCGGGGAGCCGAAACACTCCCCTTACTGTAGCTCTGACCGAACGTGATGACGTAACCGTTCACACCCACGTGGACGAACGGAGCTCGGCGTTTTTTGCCCTCGGGCAAGCCAAAGCAACGGGAATACCCACCGTGATTGCCTGCACTTCGGGAACTGCCACGGCGGAATATCATCCCGCCGTGATCGAAGCCAACGAAGCCCGTGTCCCGCTGATCGTGTTAACCGCCGACCGGCCACCGGAACTCCATCGATCCGGTTCCAATCAAACCGTCGATCAAGCCAAACTTTTTGGGGATAGTACCCGGTTTTTCCATGATCCAGGACTCCCGGAGGACAAACCCCGTTATTTTCGATCGCTCGCCACTATAACCTGCAAAGCATTCCGACAATCCCAAACACCTCTACCGGGCCCCGTACACTTAAATCTTCCCTTCCGAAAACCTCTCGAACCCGTGCAGGTGGAGGGGGATCTTTCCGAAAATACGCTGGAGACCTACCACAATATTACGGGTACAAGTGAACCCCACACGAGTTATTGCAGTGATTTGGACAACGTAAAACCCGGGGAAGCAAAAATACTTGGGAAGTCCATACAAGAACATTCACGTGGATTGATTTACGCCGGTGGAATAGAACCATACCGTCAGTCTCCCAAAAGTCTTGAACAGTTGACTGAATTATCGGGGTACCCCATCCTAGCCGATCCCCTCTCAGGTATCCGATACTCCGAAGTTGCCTCGGACGTCACGGTACTTGGGGGATACGAACATTACATCGATCCCAGGTACGGTCCTCCATCTCCCGACATCGTGATTCAGGTCGGTGGCGCTCCAACGGCCTCCCGGGCATTGCGCCGTTTTTTTGACAACATACGGGCCAAAATCATTCGTATTCCAACCCATTCCACCTGGCCCGATTCTTCCTTCACTGCCGGAACTATACTGGAATCCAACCTGAATAAACTCATCGAAGAACTGGTTCACACCGAATTCGCGGAATCGGTCAACGAGAACTGGAAAGAAACCTGGAATGAACTTGAACAAAATACCGTAAGCCGTCTCTCGAATGTATCGCCCGATCATCCTCAATTTGAGGGGTTTTACGTACGGGATCTCGTCTCGGAATTACCCGATGGCAGTACGTTGTTCGTGGGAAACAGTCTACCGATCCGTGATCTCAGCCGATTTGTGCCCACGGGGACGACCCAATTAAAAACATTGGGGAACCGTGGCGCCAGTGGTATTGACGGTCTGCTTGCAACTGGATTGGGTTTATCGTCCGTATCCGACCAGGTCACGATACTTGTCGGCGACCTCTCCTTCCTGCACGACCTTAACTCACTCATTTCACTCACTCGCATGGAGAGTGAAATTAACATAGTGTTAATAAATAATAACGGTGGCGGAATATTCCACATGCTACCGATCGAGGATTACGACCCGCCCTTTGAAGAATACGTCAAAACGCCCCATGACATGGATCTGGAATCATTATGTGAACCGTTTGGATTGTCCCACAAACAGGTTGAAAACCGCAAGGAGTTTCGCGACGCCTACCGCGAACTGCGTAATCGGTCCGGTTCCGGCCTTATCGAAGTTTTTACCGACCCCGAGTCCTCCCAGAGCACCCGGGAAAAGCTAACGGGCCACTCGAACTAAACGTCAGAGCTCTTTCACATTTATTCGCGCCGGAAATTTTACAGATTTTATTTTTACCGATCCTTCATTTTACTTTAGGAAGATTTTATAGAGTATCTACATATTTTGAGCTATTGGTGAATCGTCATCTGAATTGGATCATTACTTTTATCACCTGAATACCGTGATTTAAACGTATAGGACTCACTTTTTATTGACCATATAAGAACAATCGTGGCGACGATCAGTCCCCGGATAAGCATGAGGAACGGGGCCGTTACCGTGTTCTACCTGCGTAGAAACCAGTAATACAGTCCAACTGTACCGATTCC
>JBDGPI010000070.1:0-368 GCA_042219765.1 Salsurabacterium abyssinicum (SeqCode) | reverse complement strand
GGCAGTAAAGGTAATCATGGAATCCCCCAATTCTGACACGTTCTCGGAATTCCGAGAACGTGAGAAGGTGGGGTTAATGGACGAAAGGTTCGGTTGGATTCAAAGGCTCCGTCGGTGACAATCGCGTGAATGTGCGGGTTCCACAGCATGAGGGAACTTCACCCCGATAGAAATCGGAATGCTTCGGAGTTAAGACGTTGGAATTTCCAGTGCTCTCCGATTTTCTATCGGGGCACGCGTCTGGATGGAGGCGACTCCTCCCGGCTTGGGTTCGGACCCCAGCACAAAGCCGTACAACTTATTTCCACAACTTTAAAACTCTGAACCTCCGAGGCCTACCCCTTTTACAACTTTAAAACTTTGAACCT
>JBDGPI010000069.1:529-4062 GCA_042219765.1 Salsurabacterium abyssinicum (SeqCode) | reverse complement strand
GGACTGACGTTTTTGATTTGTGGGTTATTTTTTATTTCCAGCCCCCTTCTATTGGCCCCTTACTATTACCTGGGATTAGGCCTGTGTATTGGAGTGACCACATGCCTTGTGGCGTGCTCGGCTTCCCCGAACAAAGATGGATTTTACCGTGTGGGAATGGTTCTATTCGGTGTTTCGAGTCTTTCGGTCATTCTATCCGATTATTCGTTCAATCCGCTGGAGTACACGCTGGTTGTGATGACCGCCGTTTGTATTGGGTGGTTGGTCCGAATTTACGGGGAAACCACGGACTGGAACCGGGGATTACTGTGGGGTTTAGGTATTATTTGGGGCTTGTTTCATATAATTCCATTACTCTGGCAGTACGCCGAACAGTTCTTTTATCTTGGAAGCTGGGGATATTATGTTTTTCCCACCGGAACTCTTCGCAATCCCAACGTACTGGGCCGTGTATGTGGATTGCTCGGGTTAGGATTGCTTGTAACGAATCGTACACGGGTTCATTACTTACTGGGTACTATGCTTCTGGCAGTTACAGTTGTTAGTGGTTCTCGGGGCGCCTTGTTGGGATTGATTGTGGCGGGTGTAACCTATATTTATGGTCGGGTTTCTAATAGGCGAATTCGCAACGGGCTGGCCATTGGTTCTTGTTGTCCTGGTGGTTATGATCGGGGACTTTTCACACGCAACCGATCTGCAACGTGTCCGTCTGGTTGCAGAAAGTTTTGAAATGTTTACCGAACATCCGGTGGCCGGTGTCGGGGGTTGGAATTTCGGATTGGAGTATCCTTCGGTAAGCTTTGATGGACGATGGCAGAGACATCCGCATTCCTTATCGTTGTTGGTCCTTGCGGAGTGGGGTCTTACAGGTTTTCTGGCTGTATCTGGAATCGTTCTCACCTGGTTATACAAGAGTCGAATCCCCAAATCACTTTACCCGGTCCTTGCTTTTTTGGTCGTCCACGAGTTCGTGGATACCATGGTCTGGATTCCCGGTATTCTTTATATCATGGTGTTGGTCGTTTCATTAATATTGGTGGAGAATCGTGAATATCCACTTCCGGCGGATGAAAATCGTTCTTACCCGGCCGTGGGTTTTTCAATATTACTCATTGTGCTGTCAGTGGGAGGGAGCTTCGTGCAATATAACTACCGGGCGGGAATCGAAGCTTCTCAACAGGGCAACTGGAAAAGTGCACGACAATACTGGAGTCGTGTCAACGTAGGCTTTACGTACGCGCATGCAGGGGTGGCCTGTGATAAAATTGGTAATATCTCCTGCTTTTATCGATACCTTCAGGATGCCAGTGGTTATAATTCACTCGATCCGTATTATCCATTCATGAAATACAGTCGGATTAAAGTTTCTACCTCCCGCCGAAAGAAATGGAAACAACGAATTAAACGTCTGGATCCCCACCATACGCAGAAGTTATTGGTTGCGAACTCCGGAGATACTCGTTCGATACCCGAGAAGCTAAAACCAGCGAAAATAAACCGGTATCCCTACGAAGCACGCTGGTATTTACCACTCGTGAAACGTTCCATTCGCAAAAAGCGGCCCCGACAAGCGCTCCGACAAATTAAAATACTCGAGGAGTACCCCGTTTTGTATCATACTACTCGAGTACGTCTTGTGGAGTCGCGCCTCCAGTGTTATAGAATGTTGAGGAAAACCGGGGACGTAGAACGCTGGCAACGACAATTAAAAAAACTCAAGAAACATACTCCGGATGTGCGACCTCAGTTTCACCGATTCTTTTATCGACGAGTGGGGATGGATCATGTCCTTAACTGAGCAGGCCGTTGAATTAGTATCAGTTCTCGTCATAACTCACAACCGCAAGGAAGAGCTGGAGCAGTGTCTGAAGTCCGTCCGTCGGCAGAATTATCCGGCCGTGGAAATAATCGTAGTGGACAACAACAGCACCGACGGAACGGCGACCATGATTCGTGAACAGTTTTCCGAGGTCGAGTACGTGGGGTTGGAGGAAAACCGTGGAATTGAAGCAAGAAATTTTGGTGCCGATCAGGCCCAGGGAGACGTTATTGTCACGCTGGATGATGATAGTGAATTACCTTCCCGGGATGTCCTGGATAGAATTGTTGAAATCTTCCGTCGGAACTCGGATTTAGGGGCTGCAGGGTTTCGGATTATTGATGCTGAGGGTGAGGAGGAACCCTGGTTCGTGTGGCCTTACGAGGGTGATGGCCGAAATGGCTACAAAAGTCCCACTTTTTTAACATGCGGAGCGGCAATTCGACCGGAAATGTTTGAACGAACGGGTGGATTCTGGGGACCTTATTTTATTTACGTGGAAGAACGTGATTTTGCCACTCGAATTATCGCAAGCGGTTCGGAGATACGCTATTTCCCGTCGATTACAGTAATTCACCACCGGTCTGGAACCGGCCGGGGGCAAGGGCGTTTTTTGTATTACGTCACCCGGAACACCATATGGTACATCTGGAGGAATTTTCCGCTGTTTCACGCCATTGGTAAGACCATAGGACAGCTATTCAAGCAAGGTTGGAGGTCTTTCCGTAAAGGGGGACTGGGACTGTATTTCAAAGGAATTTTTGACGCAATACTGGGCTTTGGCAAGGTTTGGCGCACCAGGGAACCGGTGGATCCACAGCATCTAAACTGGGTTGACGGGAAGTTTGAAGAGGGGTCCTCCCACAAACCCGGTTAATTTTAACCGCTCTGGAGATTCAGTATGAAAATCATTGTCGGTCATCAAAACCTTGATTTTGATTGTGTGTCCTCCATGGTCGCGGTCCAAAAACTCCACACCGACGCTACTATATTTCTTCAGGCCACCGCTGAAGGAAATGTCCTGGAGTACCTGAATTTATATCGACATCATTTTTCTTTTGAACGGGAGTCACAATTTAACCCCGATGATGTAGACACGGTCATTGTGGTCGACACGAATTCCCGGTCTCGTCTGGGGAAATACTCCGAGGCCATCGACCAAGCCGAAAAAGTGATCCTCTACGATCACCACCCCCCGGAACACGGTGATATTGATGCCGACGAGGTTCACGTGGATTCGGTAGGAGCACTTATTACGATGATGGTGGAAAAGCTTCAAAAACAGAATATTAAGCTCTCTTCCGTGGAAGCCACTCTGTTTATGCTGGGACTACACCAGGAGACGGGAGGATTGCAGTTTGGTACGACCGGGATCAGGGATTACCAGGCCGGTACGTTCTTGATGGAAGCCGGGGCTGACCTGGACGTCGTTCAGAACTTCATTTATCAGCAATTAACGGACGAGCAGATGTCATTGTTCAATGACTTGCTCTCCAACGCTCGAAGTTTGTCGATTAACAACGTACCCGTGACGATATCCATGGCCGAACGTGACGAGTACATTTCGGAGGTTGCTTTATTAGCACATAAGTTAAGGGACACCGAGAACGCTAATTTACTGTGTTTACTGGTACGGCTCGGTGAACGGATCCAATTGGTCATACGAAACCGTTACAGTAATATAGACGCGGGTGAATTAGCCTGTCAATTTGGA
>JBDGPI010000069.1:0-519 GCA_042219765.1 Salsurabacterium abyssinicum (SeqCode) | reverse complement strand
CCATCGAGGCCGACGAGTACGAGCTCGAGGGGGACACGCTCGCGCTGCTTCGGCAACCATTTCAGGAGTCACTCTAAAAGAAGCACGGCAGGCGCTCGAAGACGTACTTAAGGAGCAACTCAAACCGGGACTCACTGCACGCCAAATCATGTCCCACCCGGTGCATTCAATACGGCAGGATTTGCCCGTGGAGGAAGCCCAGGACGTGATGCTCCGTCTCGGTCACCAGGGTATGCCCGTGACCAATGAGAAGGATGAACTGGTTGGGATTATTACACGAAGCGACATTGACAAGGCCGTAAAACACGAATTGACTCACGCCCCCGTTAAAGGATTTATGAATCCGGGTGTCGTAACGATCGATACCGATACCGGGCTTCATCAGATACAGAACATTATGATGAATGAACAGATAGGACGGTTGCCGGTAGTTGAGGACGGGAAACTTATTGGAATTGTGACCCGCACCGACCTTATAAGAATTTTACACGAGATGAGTCCCGAGGACACCGAAGGGTT
>JBDGPI010000068.1:10163-49811 GCA_042219765.1 Salsurabacterium abyssinicum (SeqCode) | reverse complement strand
GACAGTACCCACTCTGTGCCGAAACGGTAACCAGCCCGTCAATCTCAACGTTATCCCCGAGCAGGCCCATGATTTGGCCACCAATACTGTGGGCTATGACGTACAGTGGTCCATCGGGCGTGAATTCTTTCATCCAGTTGATGGCCCCCTGAATGTCCTTAAGCGCCCAGTCCGCTACGGTACCCTGGAACCCTCGCAGGTCCTCCGGGGCCGAATTCCCGATACCGCGGTAATCAAACGTCAGGACGGAAAACCCCCGGTCCGCAAACCATCGGGCAAAGGGCTGGTAGAAGGACCGGGCGACGGCCATGGCCGAAGTGATTACGATCGCGCCCTTTGAAGTGGCTTCGGGACGGTAGATCGTTCCGGCCAGTTGATAGTCGTCCGTGGCAGGAACCGTTACATCACGCGATTCAATACCGTTCACATCTCTAACTCCCTATCGTCGTGTTTTTCAACTCAACTATCCATCCGGAATGTCGTCGTGGAGTGAGGCCTGTTCGAAACCGACGGAACCACACAACCGAATTATTCATTGCGTTTGGTTACTCCGAATTAAGTTTGCTTTTTTCAATCAAAAATACATTATTAAGCGAGTGTTTGAACGTCCGACATCAAACTACAGAGTGTGTTTCAGTGGTGGATGTAGCTGTTCTCGGTTGCGGCCCCTGGGGCCGTAACATCATTCGAACTCTGCTGGACCTTGAATCCACGGAGGACTTCCGGCTCCGTGAAATTGTACATCAGGGAAGCACCGAGCGGGCCGAAACCGTCAACGAAGCTTTCAACTTTGAGTGCCATACCGATCTAACCGAAGCCCTGAACCGCAACGATGCCATCTGCGTAGCAACGCCCGACGAGACCCATTTTGAACTCGTCGAAACAGCGCTGCAGTCCGGTCTGGACGTATTCGTCGAAAAACCACTCTGCTTTAATCGAACCCGAGCGGAGGAACTCTTCAGCCTGGCCACAAAAAACAACTGTCTGCTGATGCCGGGACACCTGATGCTGTATCATCCCTTGTTATCGGCGTTACAAGAGGAACCGAACTTTCAGCCCGGGACTCTCGATGAAATTGTTATCAATCGACTGTCCCGCCTGCGGGACAACGGGGAACGGCGACTTTTGCACAGCAGTCTGATACACGATCTAACGGTGCTTGACGCTCTTTACGGAGCCACACCAAGTCTGACCTCATGCATCCCACTCGGTCCGTATCCTCCCGGACGCTCCGTTTCGGGAACCCTGCTCTACAAAGAGACTAAAGTACAGATCCGTGCTCGTTCCGACTGGCCGTTTCCCGAGCGAACGATAACGTTTCGCCGGGGGGAGCAATTCTTTCACTTCGACGGACAATCCGACGAACTGACCCTCAGTGACCAGGCCGACCCAACCGAGGATGACAGGCTCATCACCTTTGATGAACTACCGCTAACGGCCGAGCTGAAAAATTTTATACGATCAAGCCAGGAGCTTGAATCCTGCAGGGTGTCGAAGCAACACGTACTTCGTGTTATGAAAACCCTTGAGTCAATACAACAACGTGTACTCAACGAACTCCAGGATCAATAATGAATCAAATCATCCTGTCGCAAGTACCAGCGCCATCCTCTTCTTACGAGGATACGCCAGGATACAAAGGTCACCAGTTTAATTCAGTACGCCGCAACGTTCGAATAGATTCCTTGCGCCCCGCGGAGGTCCTCAATACGTGCTAACCACTCAACGTCCCACACGCCAAACCCTCTTCTACACACTGGTTGGTTTAATCATTTCCGTCCTGATGTACTGTCCGGCCAAACAGGTGAAAGGGGCGGAAGCAATTGTTAAAAAGTTCGGTTCCTATACTGCGTTTCCCGTAAGCCGGTATCCTGTTTCCGATCCGAACCAGACCGGTAACAACAATTACTACGCGATGGAACGCCAACCAGGAACCGACCGAGTGGCTGTAGCAGCGTCCGGCGGGGAGGACTTACTCTTTCACCGAAACAACTCATTCACTCTCTCACGCATGGATCCCCTCCTGTACCACAGGGATCTGCACTGGAATAACCGTGGCACTCTCATGACTGCCGCCAGTCGATTACCACCCGACACCGGTGGTGTGGTCATGCGGTTCGATCGTAGTGACTCACGGTTTAAGATCGTCTCCAAAACTCCTCTCAACCTTCAGGCGTTTGATTTCGTTAAGGACTATATCCTCGCCGTGGGTGGCCGGCGATTTCCGAACCGTCAGGGGGCCATGTTTAAACTTCGGGACAATCAGCTGGAGACACTCACTTCCCCCGACACGATAGTCCTTCACGCGGTTGACTGGAATCCGAGTCAGGAGGTTGCGTTGATTGGTGGAGAAAGGGGGACGGTTATTGAATGGACGCCTCCCAATAACTCAAATCAGATCCGTCTTCTCGGAAAACCGCTGATCAAGACAATTGCCTGGCACCCAACGAAGGATTTCGCTCTCATAGCAGGTTCTCAGGGGAATCTTTACCGTTACCGTGACGGAGAGGTCCAACAGATTACGACGTCCTTTAACTGGACGATCCATGACATTTCCTGGCGGCCCGATGGATCCGGAGCCCTGCTGGTCGGTGGAAGCGGCGGCGAGGACCAGGGGTACTGGGCGTATTACGAGGATTTCAGTATTGAGTCTCACCCGCTGTCCAAACCACTGTTTTCCGTCGAATGGATCGATGAGGAGAGTGCCCTTCTTGGAGGACAGAAGGTCCTCTGGCAACTGAGCCGTTCCGTCAAACCGGACAAGCTCGGTCTGGAAGCATCCCTGTCCAGCAGCCGTCAAACCCCTGACGTGGGCCAGTCCCTCACGCTCTCCGGATTTGGTTCAACGTACAAAGCCAATGCGGACAGCGTGACCCGGTATCTTTTTAAGTACGGAACCGGTGATACCAGCGGATGGCAGACCAATCCGGATAATCCCATGATCTACAACCAATCCGGTATTTATCGGCCAACACTTGTGGTCGCCTCAAAGTACTCCGAAGGTCGTGCCACTGATCGGATCACGATTAAGGTTGGGGACGTCAAAGCCTCGTCATCGCAGGTCTTCGGATGGGGTGCGCTGATAGTAACGTTACTTCTGGCTATCGTCCTCGTTGTTGTGCTGTACAGCTTCCGCAAACAACTCTTCGGGATGGATCAATGAAGCCAATCAACTCATAGTCGTACCGTTCTTGTAACGGAAAAGACTATTTGGCCCAAGGAGTCACTTTCAATCCGGTGACGTGTTTCTTTACTCAGACCATAAAGCCACGGACAAACTGTGAAAACTCTCACGTTAACCCTCCCTCATTCGCCTCCGATATTGGTAAGTAGAGAAAGAATGAACAGCTCAAGTTCCATATCCGCAAGGAGGCGGTCAGAATGAAGAATACGGACGTTTTTTCCGGGACAACCCCCACTTCAAACGAGGATCAACCCTCAAACAGCTCGGACAACGCGAGGGTTCAACATTTCCCTGGTAGTCAACGTCAGTCCATAACGGACACAATCCGGTTCCAGCGCTGGGATGACACGATTACAGACCAGATTCGAAGTCGATCCTGAGTCCCCCTGGCCGAACCCTGCACTGCCCGGAACACAATGAACTCCGGATCGGTTCCGGGCACGTGCCAGAAATGATCTGATCCCACCCCATCTTCATTCCATTGTAACGGCGTAAAGGACAATCTGAACTATAGTTTGGTACACGCTTCGACCACTTCTATCATAGACACGGTAAGAGACTATTATCCTCGTATTTTTTTCCTTAAGATTGTTTTTCCGCGAGACCAGATTACGGATTTTCCTGAGGAGGGATTTGAATGAAAGCATTTCGACGACTCGGAGTAACAGCATTATTAATAGTTTTTACGGGACTACTGACGGTCCCCGCTGGAGCACAATTTCAGCCGGTCAATGCTAACCTGGAATTTCAGGGAGGCATGCAGGTCTATTCATTATCCGGAACGACTCGTTCCAACGGTGGATCGGACGTTGATGTTAAATCCGATATGGGGCTGAGTAGTGAACTCGACTTTGAGCTTGGACTACGATATCAATCCCGGCAAAAACAGGGTTTCCGTTTTAGCTGGTCCCGGTTTAACTTCACCGGAAACCGCACCCTTGACCGAAACATAACTTACAGCAACAAAACTTTCTCGAACGGCACCGACATAAACTCCAAACTCAACGTCCAGTTCATTGACATTGATTCCGAGTACCGGTTGACACAGCAGAAACGGGACGATTTCTTCAATATTACGTCCGGTGCTCGCATCATTGATTACGAGGGTGAGATCAGCAGCACCAGTAAAACGGCTCGCTCCAAATTCACCGGCGGACTTCCCGTTCTGGGGTTTTCCTTCCGGAAGTACTTCGATCCAGGGTTCTTCATCGCCGGTCGGTACCAGTGGATGGATATTTCATTCGGCAGTAACGATTGGCGAATGATAGACGGAGAAGCCAGCGTGGCATTCAACCCGGTTGAGGATCTCTGGATCATGGGGAGCTACAACGATTTTAATATTGAAGGAAGCCACGACGAAGACAGCCTGGACATGGATTACCGGGGACCAAATATCAGGGCCCTTCTTTATTTTTAGGTCAGCCGTCCTACCGCTTCACACAATCAAAGGGCCGGTAATTCACCGATTCAATTCCTCTGGCTGAGGATCCGTGCGTCCTATCTCACTTTAGCTTCGTGGAAGTCTCGACTCCTGAAGGACCAATTCACCAGATCAATGGCTGAACGTGCCCAGAGAGTCCCGAAGTTTTACAGCCGGATTCCAGCGGTAAGGTGGAGTCATCCGCAATCCACGTCTGAACTGAAGCCATAGTGAGTCCCCCTGGAACGAAAACAGTCAGCCGGCAGTGAGACTTTGACGCACTGAGGGACCGAGAGAAATCCCAGCACCAGATCCGACAGTCTTAAGACGCTCAGGGAGCGGGCAATTCTTAGCGGTCTTCGGGCTCCGTCCAGCTCCGGTCGGTTTCGCCAACGTAACGGGAAATGGGGCGAACGAGCCTGTTGTTATCCAGTTGCTCGAGACAGTGGGCCATCCAGCCGCCAACCCTGGAAATCCCGAAGGTAGCAGTGAACAGTTCCTGAGGAATTCCAACTCCCTGCAGCAGGACCGCCGTGTAAAATTCCACGTTGGTTTCCAATTTACGGTCCGGCTTGTGTTCGGCAAGTATCTCGACCGCTACGTCCTCAAATTCTTTCGCCGTCTGGAAGAAGGCCGCTCCTTCGTCCTCGTAAAAGCGATCGGCGGCCGAGGACAGTACGGCGGCACGCGGATCACGGGCACGGTAGACACGATGACCGAAGCCCATCAACCGTTCACCGGCCTCCAGTAAATCCCTGACGTAGCCCTCCGGATCGCCGTGTTCGTGGACGTCCCGAAGCATTTCGAGAACGGGACCCGGGGCTCCACCATGCAGGGGTCCTTTCAGGGATCCCACCGCAGCCGTGGCGGCCGAAATCACGTCGGATTCACTGGACACCACTGTTCGGGCCGTAAAAGTGGAGGCATTGAGGCCGTGATCAATAACGGTATTGAGGTAGGTTTCCAGGCCCCGTATTTCACGATCCTCGGGCTCGTCACCGGTTAACATGTAAAGGTAGTTCGCCGCATGACCCAGATCCTCCCTCGGCTCGAGGGGTTCCTCACCGTTTCGACTGCGCCAGTAAGCGGCGACAATAGTCGGGAAGACGGCAATTACTCTCAGTGCATCCGCTTGGGCGTCACCGGATTCTACCCCCAGGTTGGCGGCGGCAGCTCCCATGCGCAAAGCGTCCATGGCCGGTTTGTCCTCGTCGGCGGCCCGCTTAACAACCGAAAGAACCTCGGGTTCCACTTGCCGGTACCCGGCAAGTTCACTCCGGAACGATTCCAATTCGTCGGCCGTCGGCAGGCGATCGTTCTGTAACAGGAAGACACTTTCTTCGTAGGTTGCGTTTGAGGCAAGTTCCTCGAGGGGAAAGCCTCCAATTATCAATTCTCCTTTTTCACCATCAATATGACTCAACCGTGTTTCCGCTACGGTAATACCTTCTAAACCAGGGTTCAACTCACTGTCACTCATTGATTGACCTCCGGAGGGAAAATAACGTAATTAAGTGAGAAACCTAATTCCTGCGTAACTCCAATTCTAAATTAAATAGGTTGACAACTCGATCGATCCAACGACGAATCCATGAATTAAAGGACCATAAGCCTGAATCATAAATCCCAAGATTTCAAGCTAATAAAGGGGAACCTCGTTACCGGACACCCCACGGACAACCTTTTCTGATTGTAGTCGGTACTATTTACCGACGATGATTACGAGGGACCACCGAACTCATTAATCGAACGACTTCCTCTTGAGAAAGTAAATCGTAACTGGCAAGTTTTACGTATAATTAACGTGGACGGTTATGATTCCTACTGTTTTAGATAGTTCAAGCCAGAACGGATATCCCCTGAACCGCACTTAAATAGGCTGATGCGGCCGGAGGTCAAGCGCTATGAAACGACCGTATTTACGCTTACCACTGATCACAGGATTAATTGGTGTTATGGCGGTCCTTTTCATCAGCCACCAATCCATCCTTGAACCGTCCTCGTCCTCAAGTGGTTTGGTACCGGCGGCCTCCGCTCAGTCATCGTCCACCAGCGACAACACTCAATCGGATTCCCGGATCGCAGCTTCCTACGAGGACCTCTACGGCGATTTAACCAAGAATCCGGACAAGAAATCACTCGGTGACTCAACCGCACCACTAACAATTACCGAATACGTCGATTTCCAGTGTCCCTACTGCCGGAAATTTAATTTAAATACCCTCCCCGACCTGTTGAGGAACTACGTGAAAACCGGAACGGTTTACTACCGAATCAAGCATTTTCCCCTCAGATCCCACAAGCATGCTCTGAAGCTTGCCATTGTTTCCGAATGTGCCGCCGAACAGGGGGAATTCTTCCGGTTCAAGCACTTTCATTTTGCCCGGGGTGGACCGAAGTCCATACCGGAATTTCTCGAGGTACTGGATCTGGAAAATCCAAATCAATTTCTAAATTGTCTCAGGGACCAGCGGTACCGAAAGAAAATCCTGAACGAAAAACAGAACGGAGTCGAGAAAGACGTTTCCGCTACGCCGACTCTCTTTATTGGTGGGGAGAAGTTTCAGGGGGTTTATTCCTTCGACCAGCTCAAGAAAATAATCGAGGTAAAGTTAAAACGCTCCCGACAACCATCGGAAACAAACCATCCAACGACGGCATCGGAATCAAGTAACGAATAAATCCCTTTCACGACCGTTTTTTGGCAACCCCCTTTGAGAACCTCGTGCCAGTGATTCCCGTTTAACCGATACCGACCGGACAGACCACTTACTCGACTTTCCTGAGGAACATGTATCCCTGTCCTACCGTCATTCCGAACCAGGAGAAATTTGCCCGCACAATAAGGGTATTGTCGTCCGTTTTGTACATCCAATCATCAACCCAGAAGGTCCATTCACAGCAACCGTAGGACCGTTTCAGATAGTAATTCCACTGGACTGCGTTACCGTGAGAAAGACCGCTGCCCGTGCCGACCATTCCGGTCGCATCGACGTCGTACCGCCGCTCACCAACGGAGACAACCCTCCAGGTCCGTTCCTCGACCTCCCCGTCAGAAAATCTCAGCGTCTCGTGCCAGATGGACGTATCGCCTTCCGTCCGACCCCGAAAGTCGACCTGAAACCAGCGATCGACACCACCGAAACGAGTTTCCGAGAAGCCCCAGCCGGTGACCCGGCCGTCGAAAAAGTTCTCCGGTTGGAGTCGGGACGGTCCCGCCGGTCGGGGCCCAACGTCCCTGCCGGCACAACCTGCCGTTACCAGAACTGTAAAAACCAGTAAAACTAAAGCTGATTTTTTCAGCAAAACCATCCCCTGTTCCATCAGTCTTTAAGTCTTTGATGAAGATCATTCGGCCAGTCTACGATGAATCACCATTCAACGATCGTGCGTTTCACTAAGGCCAATTAAGCTCTCCAGTTCCACCCTGGTTACCGGCTCTACAAAATAACCATCTTACCCTCAGGAGATTTCACATTGGCTCGTAATGTAAAAACAACAGGGAATAGGTCAAAAAGTCGATAATCTGATATCCTTATGACCTAATTATAAGCAAAAGAATGAGCTGAAGGTGAGTGGAAGCAATGTCCGACGCAATAGAAGTTTTCGTGACTGATCTCGATCATACCCTTCTGCATCCGGAAACCAAAGACATCCCCGACGCCTTGCCGGATCTTCTCGAGGAGTGGATGGAGCGCGGTAACAAATGGGTCATAGCCACGGGCCGAGACCGCTCCCACCTGGAAGACGTAATGGACGAGTTACGTCTAAGACCGAACTATTACATAACCCGTTCACGGTACATTCACCCCGGGACCTCACGAAACCATCCGGAGCTGGACGAATGGAACCGTAAAATTGAGGACCTCCTCGAAAAACAGGACCGTTACGCCGACAAATGGATCCCGAAGCTCCGGGACTGGGTGGAGAAGAAAGGAATGGATGTCGACCTTAAGGACGGTTACGCGATGTTTGAATCCCCCTCGGACGCCGAAACGGCATTTCACTACCTTTCGGACGTGATTGCGGAAGGGTTCAAGGTCCTTAGAAACCACGAATTCCTGATCGTGGTCCCCGCCCAAACGGGCAAGGGAAACTGTCTGAAGCACCTGTCCGAAACCAGAAACTGGCAGGAATCGGAGATATTTTGTGTCGGCGACGGCATGAACGACGCCAACATGCTGGACGGGGATTACGATTACAAAAAAGCCGCCGTGGCCAACGCCGAACCCAAACTCAAAGACCTCGTTGCGCAACACGGAGGCATCATTCTGGAACACGTCGGCGGGGACGCCATCGAACACCTGCTGAGAACACTCATGGACGATACTCAGTCCAGCAAGGATTAACCTCAACCTCCAAACGATCACCGTGTCCTGCACGGTCCGTTAAAGCTAAAATTCTTTCCACTTACCGGAGCTCCTCCAAACTCAACCTGCTTTTTTTAAATCGGAATACCGGATCCTCATCCAGTTGTTTTACGACGGGGTATTTAGGCTTATACTTGAATCAACAACAGACGATTTACCGGAACTTGGCGGACACCGTCCGACACCACTGTTGTTCCAACGTGACTTGAAGACTTTCAGGCTTTAATCAAAAACTCACTGTCAACCACCACAAAGGAGGGTTAGTATCCCACCGGAAGCCAATAGAGACTTCGACATCATCCTCTGGGGAGCCACCGGATTCACCGGCCAGCTAACGGCCGAATACCTTACCAGCACTTACGAATCGTCCGACCTCGAGCTGGCCCTGGCCGGACGAAACCGGGAGAAACTCGAGCAGCTCGAACAGCGACTGGTACAGAACACCGGCGGATGGGAGTCACTTCCCATTGTTATCGGTGACGCCTTTGATCGGGGGAGCCTTAATGACCTTTCCGGAAGAACCAGCGTCGTCTGCTCCACGGTCGGACCGTACTCGGTTTACGGTACTGACCTCGTCGAAGCCTGCGTGGAAAACGGGACGGATTACTGCGACTTAACCGGTGAACTTCAGTGGATCCGGCGAATGATTGATCGGTTTCACTCAAAAGCCCGGGAGAACGGTGCACGCATCGTGCATGCCTGTGGTTTCGACTCCGTTCCAAGTGACATTGGCACCCTGATGGTTCAAGACCACGCCCGGTCTAACTATGGGTCACCCTGCTCCGAAATTAAGGCCTTTACAAAAAGTAGTTCGTTCAGTCTGAGCGGTGGTACACTGGCAAGCATGGCGGAAACCTTCAAGGAAGCGTCCAGTGATGCCGATGTCAGAAAAGTCCTCGAAGCCCCCTACTCACTCAACCCTGAGGGAGAGCGTGACGGTCCGGACGGTTCCATGCAGAAATCCCCGCGCTACGACGACGACCTCGATCAGTGGACGGCGCCCTTCCTCATGGCAATTGCCAACGAAAAAATCGTACGACGGAGCAATGCCCTTCTGGATTATTCCTGGGGACAGGACTTTCGCTACTCCGAGAGCATGCCGACTGGATCGAACTTGATGGGTCCAATCAAAGCCACCGGCATTTCGGCCCTTCTTGCCACATGGGGAATCACAATGTCCCTGTCGCCGCTTCGAACGTTCTTGCGCCGGTATGTTTTACCGGAGTCCGGTGAGGGACCCAGCCGTGACACCATTGAAAACAGCTGGTTCGAGGTCCGGCTCCTCGGAAAAGGAACGGCCTCGGGTGAGGAGTTTCAGGTCGAGGGCCGCGTGAACGCCAACTGGGACCCCGGATACGGAGCAACGTCAAGAATGCTCGGGGAATCGGCCGTCTGTCTTGCCCTCGACGACACGGACACGTCCCATGAGGGTGGGATTCTCACACCGGCTTCGGGGATTGGACTCCCCCTGAAGGACCGTCTGAACGAACGCGGTGTATCATTTGAGGTTAGCTCGGATGGTTCGAACTGAATCCTGCAGGGCTACAGTCGTTAGTAAACCTGATTGTAACTCTTGATCGAAAACAGGCTTTTGATCAACGCTTTATTTACTTGAGAGACTAACCACCGGGCTCCAGTTCGAATCCGGGGGATTTTCAAGACGGTCCTGGCACCGTTCGATGTACAACTCCAGCAGGTTGTCGATCCCTCCGATTTCCCTGCTCCGCTCGAACGCCCCGAGCGCGTCCTCAAACGCTCCGTCACGATAATACCCCACACCCTCCTCGTAAGGGTCAAGCCAGTCCGGTTCGGACTGATCGGACCGCCGGTCGAGTACCGTGAACAATTCCGTTGGCTCCGTTTTACCTTTGACCGTTACCAGATCAACGGTCCGATAAATAAAGGTTCCCTCCGTCAGTTCCTTCACAGTTTCGGAAACCGCGAGATCAATCCCGTATCGCTTTGTGGTACCCTGAAGGCGAGCCGCCAGGTTCACCGCATCACCAATTACGGTCAACTCCATCCTCTGTTCGGAACCCAGGTTACCAAAAAGAGCCTCCCCGTGATTGATCCCAATTCCAAAGGACAGCTCGGGATCCCCCCTCTGTTTCCAGTTAGCGTTCAAGTTTTCCAGGGTCTTCCGCATGGAAACGGCCGTCTCCACGGCTCTGTTAGCGCCTGTCGACGGCTCGGTGTCTTCAAAGAGATCCCCCCAGACGGCCATAATCTCATCCCCGATAAACTTATCCAGCCGGCCCCGTGATTCCTGAATCAACTCGACCATCGGCGTCAGGTACTCGTTTAACTGGGAGACCATCTGTTCGGGACTGCGTTTCTCCGAAAGAGTCGTAAACCCTCTGATATCGGCGAAGAGGACCGTAACCGGTTTTCGTCTGCCTCCCAATGCCTCGTAGAAATCACTTCGGCTCTCTAGAATTTCAGCCGCAACGTCCTCGGAAATGTAACGATCGAGGGTACTCCGTAATCGCCTCCGTTCCCGCTGTTCCACAACGTACTCGTAGCCGAAGAGCCCGAGGCCGGACCCGTTAAGACTCAAGATCGGAGCAATGACCGGAAGGTACAATCCATACCAGTTGTAGACGCTCAATGCTACGGCACCGTACAGAATATTTAGCAGGGCCAGCAGCATTAGCCGGATGAAAACCGAGCCCGTCAGAACGCCCAGCAGTGACATCAGCCCAAAGACCACAATCAGGCTATAGGTCCAGACTGCCGGTGTGAGCTGAAGGAACTCCTGGTGGAGCAGGGCGGCTATTGCATTCAGGTGGATTTCAGGACCTGCCATTTCCCGATCGGCCATCGGGGTCGGGTGGTAGTCCTGTTGCCAGTTGCCCGACGGACCGACCAGGACAATTTTATCCTCGAAAAACTCCGTCGATTTAAAAAAATCGTTCCAGATATCATCAATAAAAATCTGATAAATTGGATAGGGACGATAGCTTCCCGGTGGTCCGGAGAACCGAATGAGGCGATCACTTTGACCGGCCGGTATGAGTTCTTCACGACCAGTAAAGCGTACGGCCCTGGCCGAAATAGATTCAAAGGTCTCACCCCTGACTGGCAAACGGTATTCAATCGTTCGGTACTTACCACTCCAGGGCCAGGCCCAGAGGTTCACGTGACCCACCTGTCCACTCTCGGAGAGTGCTTCTTCGGTCGGATTTTCGAAAAGACTTGAACTCGGTGTTATGAGTGATTCAACCCTGGTGCCGTTAAACTCCTGGTAGTCCATGCGCCCACCGATCACGACGCTGTCGGAATAATCGGACAACGTTTCCCGGAGTCGAGTATCGCCCGGGGCCTCATTTTCAAGAAGCAGATCCAGAACCAGGACCTCAGCCCCACCCTCACCAACCACTCGCTCAATAACGTCACTCCAGACGGACCGGTTCCAGGGAAAATTCTGCATCATCTTCCCGAGAGCGGGATGGTCGTCCACTTCATTCCGGTCAATCCGCTCGCCAATATCCGCCCAGTAAGACGGACGATCAATTGCCAAATAGACAAGTCTCCCGTCAACCGGCGTGGTCCGTCCTAACCGAGACCGAAGATCCATCGTATAGGCTTCGGAACGGTAAAGAAATTCAAGACGGTAAGCCTGACTCCCTGCGGTGAGCACAATTACGCTTAGGCAGATTACGGTAAGAACAAAATATCGGCGGAATTTACGACTCAAAGGAGTACCCGGATCCGAAAGTAATGTCAAAAGTCATAGGAAAGGTTAAATTGGCTGCCCAGGTTTCCCACTCTGTACTCGTAACTGCGGCCGTTGGACTCATTCCGAGCGTAGAAACCGTGGAGATTGATCGCAACCCCCGAAAAGAACGTCCATTCCCCACCGACTGTTAGGGCCTGGTTCCGGTCCTCCCTGAGACCATTGAGCGTTTCTACATGCCTGTAGTCCGAATGCCGGTAGCGCAGGGAACCGTAGTAGTTTAATTTCCGGCTGTAATCCCTGTAGTAGGTTAAGGACAGCGAAACGTTGTTCTTCTCGTTGTCGGCGGTACTACCTTTTCGACCGTTCAATCGATCCGTCTGTTCAACTTCAACGGCAACCTTCGGGATCAGTGTTTCGTATCGCGAAAGAAAATGAAAAAAGCGTATGTTTCCGGCAACGACGTGAAATGACCGAATCAAATTCCGGTGCTCGGCCCCGCCCAGGAAGGAACCACTGCGTAGTTCCTCGTAACCGTAGCGGCCAGTAAAATAAAGCGGATAATCCATGATTTGTCGTTTTCGGGTCCCTCTGGCTTCGAGCGTCAAACGATCGAAGTCAAAGGCGGAGTTGTCACGGTAACGGAAAACTTGCTGTCGGACCCTGAGGTTGATCGGTTTCGGGGACCCCTCGTAAGGATAGTACTCGAATCCTGTCGTGACCGAGGACATAAAATCGGATCGCTTCGTAAAAGGAGAAAGGGCCGCGTTGTCGGTGGCCCGTTGGCTGAGCTCCGAAAAAGCCCGGAATGGCTTGTGCTCGGTCGGTTTGCGGAGGATGTCCTGCCGGCCCATATCATCACCCGCCTCCTCCAGAAAGGCCTGCTCCGAATCCTCTTCATCCTTTAGATTTCTCTCCTGGCGGTCCTCGAACTCCAGAAGCTGGCGGAGCTGATCCGCCTGTTCCTGAGGAAATACCGGCTGAGTGAAGTAGATTACTATCAGAGGAAGACTGAACCACTTCCAGCCGGCTCCGTAACGTCTAATAAGGTTTTTCACAAGAGTCACCGTCTGACCTTAGATTTCGAATTTGTGTACGCAATGCCAGTAAAGGCTTGGCCGGTTTCGCCAGGCATCCCCCTTCACTCCGGGCCACTGGAACAACACAGTCCGGGTGCTTATTTAGTTCGATAACGGCTTCAGAATGATCGTTTCATTTCCATCATTTCCCTGAAACGTGCCGCCGGTACCATCGGCCGTAAGGCCGTTGTTATCATCAACGGTTCCAAAATTACTGATACTGAACTCAGCAGAATCCGCAGTAACCGTGAGGTCATTGCCGTCAATTGTCACTGTGTTACCGCTGGTAATTCTCACGGTCCCGCCCGTTATCTTCTTCAGGGCACTTCCGGTAATCGACGCATTCCCACTAAATTCAACGAGGCCATTGCTCCCGGACCGACTGGCGTAAAGCTCAATCATGTCGCTCGCATTTAACGTGGCGCCACCAGTAATAGACAGACTTCCCGCGGATCCGAAAAGTTCAGCTTTAATGTTGTCGACGTTACTTGCCATACCGACCGTGACCCCATTCAGATCGATCAGACCACCGCCGTTATTCTGCAGCGTAATTGTTCCATGGTCGGCTTCGAGAGTCCCCCGTACATCGATCTCCGCCCCCTGGGTAATCATGCGAATGGTGCCGCCCACGTTACTCGAATTTGCGACGGCATTTATTAACGTACTGCTCTGCAGTAACACACCCATGTCACTCGGGTACGTGAGCGAGGAGATCATGTTGACGGCATTGGTCTGGGAGGTCTCACTATCGGGAACGTAAGCCGTCAGATCCCCATTAACGTTAACCGACCCGTCCGACCAGAGGTCAATGCTGTTGGCCGATACGCCTCCCAGGGTTATTCCTCCAAAGGAGGGAGCCGCCCTGGCCGATAAGCGGGCCGAGGGGCCGCTTCCGTCCGACGCAAGCGAAATACTCGAAAGGCCAACGTTTCCGTTCAGCGAGAACACCCCGAGGTCCGCGCCCGCTTCGGTGAGAGTTAAGTTACTCACGGTCAAGCCACCGTCGGATCCCGCCGACGCCAGCAGGGAAAGGCTGTCGATGTTCGAGAGGGTGGCGTTCGTCAGGCTAAGATCGTAGTTAGGGGTTGTCGTCGCAAACGCAAGGTCCGACGGCCCACCGTCGAGCACGTTAACGGAAGGATTGCCGGTCAAACTGAACTGTTCAAACTTAAAGGACGAAACCGGCCGAGACCCGGTATTCGTGAGAAATGCCGTGTTGAAATCAAGAAACGCTCCCCAGCTTGAATCGTTCGGAAAGTACCACTGGTTCGGCGAGACATCGAGCTGGGACTGAGAGTATATCCCTCCCTGATAACTGCTTGCGTTGCTAATAGTTGGCGGGAAATCCACTTCTTTCAGTGAAGCCATTTCAATGGATGAGCTCCCGTCGACGTTAACCGACTGGGAGTGGTAGGGAAGCACGTTATCGTCAGGACTGATCAGGTTATCGTTGACTGCGTCCTCAGTTTCGTTATTTGTCAGACTACCACTACCAAAAACACTCTCGTACAGACGCTCGTCGGACTCGGGACCTTCGAGTTGATTCGAGGAGAGTATTACCCGAGCCCCCTGACCGTTGATACTCAAATCCGTCGGTTAAAGATCCCCCACTTCTATCTGCTTTTTCTGCTCCTCGAGGGAAGACTGATACTGTTCCTGATCCAGACTACGATCCTCAAACTCAGCAACATCAATGTTACCCTGTTGTTCTAATTCCTGAATTAACCCCGACGTTTCCACCAGCTTCTCGAGATTCACGTAAACCGGTTCCGGCAGGGATTCTCCGATTCGACCGGGGATATAAGCCTGAAGCGTTCCCTCCAGAACAATCATTTTCACGTACTGATCGGGTTGTTGCTCCAGCATCACCGTCGTCCCCGTCAAAGCAGCCGACGCGGCCGCCGTTCTGACAGTCGTTCTTTCCGAGTTTCCCGGAACCTGCAGCAGCAAAATTCCTCTACCGAGCTGAAGTTCGCGTGCGGTTTCGGTAAAACTGAAGAGTGAATTGGATCCAATTCGGGCCACACTACCATCGGCGAACAAAAGTTCGGAACGGGACTTACGTCGTGTCTCAAGGGCCATGCTGCCCTGCAGAATATCTCGTCCGGCACGTGCTTGCCTGGGACTATCAGTTTCCCTGCCGATATTCTCGTGAACCAATACCTGATTCACTGTCTTTTTGACCAGCGCTTTTTCCAGTGGTTTGCCGTAGGCCGGAGCTGTCAGGGGGCTTAGTCCAAGGAGGGACAGGAACAGGACGGTTACTATCCGCCCGGGAGGCATAGTGTTTACGTCAGTCATTAAAGTCTCCAATCTATTTCATCAAATAATGTTCATAATAGTACCTTCTCAACCTCCCGAAAGCGAGAGAAAACTAACATTTCCCTTTTAACCAGTGTGAAACAGAAGAAATCTACTTCAGTCTGTACACCCTGTTACTAAAAGTAGGGTAGCATAGATAGTACAGGGTTTAATCGAATGAATTAGATCGTTGACCGACAGTAACTTGGTATAAGAGCACGAACGAATTACAGAAGCAGGGGACCAAAAGCGACAATCAAAAGAACGATTGACATAACCGCAATGGGAAGCAGGATAAACTCGTAATTTCGCCAGAAACTATCGTACCGGTGGTCCGTCGCCGCCACCGCCTCGTACTCATCCTCGCCGATGACCATCCGGGTAAACTGCTGGTTAAGGGCCACCGGAGGCGTCAGGTACCCCAGCTCGAAGGCGACCAGAACTACCAGCCAGAAGTGCACCGGGTCGATGCCGTTCTTGTAGGCCACCGGAGCAAACGACGCGCTCACCAGGATCACGGCTCCGTACGGATCCATCGTCATACCGATAATGATTAACACAACCAGCAAAAAGACCATCGCCACCCAGACCGACGCAAACTCGCTGGGAACCATCGACATAACCCGGGAGCGGCCCACGATACCGCTGAGGATCATCGTGGTCGCCATTAAGAGCAGTAACGAACCGATGTGCTCGCTTGACTGTCCTGGCCGTCGCACTTAAATAGTCAAACAATCCTCCCCAGGAGGAATCCGAATCATGGTCCTCCGTCCGCATCACGTCATCCTCAGACTCCGTGTGACCAAAGGCCCACTGATCGTAGGCCACAACGATCAACAGCATGAACGGTAGGATGTTCGGCGCCGAGTATTCGTTAAAGGGCACATTCAGACCATAATAAAATCCCGCGATGACCACGGCCCCCGATACCACGTAGGGAACAAGCGGGATAAGTGCTTTCAAACAGGGCTTAAGGGCCTCGGACGGTGAACGAAACGTTAATTTGTTGCGACGGGTCAGAAGCACCAGCACGGCCGTAACAAGACCCATCAAAAGGTAAACGTAAAAACCGTAGTGAAAGAGACGCTGCGTGGTAATCTCTTTGTTCAGCGCGGAAATAATGACGACAATCAGGCAGGGCTCCAGAAACACGCCGCTTCCAGACATCGCCGTCGCGGCAATGGACAGCTGGCGGCGAGTGCCCAGTTTCCTCAGTTCCTCGTAAATAACGGCACCGGCGGCGATCACGAAAATTCCCGAGGCCCCGCTGTACGCGGTCGGAAACGCACAGAGCATCACAAGCCCGATAACCACGTATTCGGGCGGGAGCTTCCAGGGCCGAATCACGTCCAGGACCAACTTGGTAAGCCGGGTCCACTTCAACAACATTCCCGACCAGACGTAAAGCCCCACCTTCAAAAACAGCGACGGAAACCGCTCCATCTTCCGAAGCTGAACAATCATCCCCGAAAAATACCCCTCCACCGCGAAGAACCAGATGGCTCCGACAAGACAGATGTAAGCGTACAGCGGAACCGTGGTCAGCGTCCGGTACAGCTCCCCCGCCGGTAGATCACCGGCCGGCCCCCTGCTTATCTGATAGATATTTATCACCGCAAGCAGTCCAAAACCACCAATCCAGAAGACGTGAATAAGCGGATTCTCCACCGCACCGCTTCGGGAGTACGTTTCGTACCAGTAAAAAAGGATCGATACAAGCAGAACCAGGTTTGCCCCGAACTGAACCAGGGTACTCACCCAGAAATCCGCTTCCGTTTTGATCGGTCGCAGGACGACGTGGTGTCGGGTTGCCGTGGCGGTGATCGCCGTAATCACAATCAGAAAGACGAGAAAATGGCGGGTATAATTCAGGCTGATCTTCTTGAAGAACGCCACACCTTTTTCAATCGACCGGTAGAGCCTTACGGTGGCCGTCAGTTTTTCCTCCTGCTCCCGGTAGACCTCCCAGGTCTCACGGCACTCCCGTCGCTGGCTCAGCAGGGACTCCCGGATGGCCTCCCGGTCCACGGACTGCTCCTGGAGAAGGCCCAGCCCACCCTCCTGTTCCGCTTTTTTTTCCTCGACCTGCTTCTGAACTCGAGCGTCAATATCCGGATTGGGATCACACTCGGGTCTGGACAGGTCCGACCGGAGTTTGAAATACCCCGGCCAGGTCTGTTCGCCGAGGTTTAGTAACTGAGAATGGAGGGCTTCTCCAATACCGAGGAAGATGACGACCAGCAGAAGCAGGGCCGTCGGCAGGGTGGCAAACCAGTTTTTGAGAACGAATCCGTCCCTGTTCTCGTCCGGGCTACTCACGGTTTAAAACAACCAAAAAATTGTTTGTCGTTCGGCGTTCAACGGTATTAACAGAGTTGGCCGGTATCAGGAACCGGATTGGTCCATGGTGCACTCGGCCCGACTTGGGTCGATGTTACAGCGAATATTGCGGAGGAAAACCATCGTCCGAGGGTCGTAGACCCCTTCTTCTTTCAGTCGCTGTCGAACTTTGCGAAACATGGCCCGGTACTTGGGTTTTCGCTTATCCGGTATATTAAGCCACATTCCCTCGGGAATCTTCCGGCGGACTTTTACAATCCGCTTTTTGGCTTCATTGAACTGGTTCGCTGACCATTCTCGAGAGGTCTGCGCAAACGTATCGGAGAAGTTGTCCCGACGAAGAGTTATCTGATAAGTCAGCTGGGCCAGCGGATAATCGATGATTCGACCATCCTCCTTCAACCCACGGTAAAGCTCAAGGGCATTGTAGGCGGAGGCCGGTGCGTAGATTAAATCAACGCTACCGTTGTTAAACTTTCCCGCAAAACTGGTAACGTCGGAGGGGACAGGAGTCGCCCCCACGTGCCTGATAGAGGTAATCCCCTGCTGATCGTAGCTCATCACGGCCACCTTTTTGCCGGCAAAATCATCGATTGTCGGGGTTCCCTCGACTTTTCTCATGCTTTCGGGTCGGACAAAAAAGTAGACGGCTCCGGCGGGGAAAATCCCGGCCACCTCGTACTTCTCGGTCCGCATGTACTGGGCGGCCTTCGGTTGAGAAAGGGCCCGTATTGCCTTTTTCAGGTGACGGTAACTCGGCAGGGCACCCATCATGTCGATACTCCCGGCAAACTTCACCAGCTGGCGGTTCCGCACGCCCGTTAGAACAACCCCATCACACTGACCGGCCTGAAAATCCTCCAGGGCAACCGCCTCGTCCGTGTACGGCTTCAGTTCAAACTTCACGCCCCACTTCAGGGCCGCCGTTCGGTACTCTTTCACGGCATTGTAAACGGGCCCATTGGTGCCGACGACATCAAACACACAGAGGGATCGTTTCGCCGGTTTCGCAAAGACACCCGTCGAAAGCAATAACCCTGAAATAACCATCAGGGCACAAACGAATTGGCTTCGATTGGTCATGTCAGCACGTCTCCTCAGTTACGGAAAAGTAGTTCTCGTTGAGCCAGGCAAAGAAACAGGTCCCCTCACGGATTGGTCCTCAGCCACTTCCCGGCAGCAGGGAGTCAAGGTTTTCGGAGCCGTCGGACTCCTCCTTGCTGTCCCAGAACGTTCCCAGCTTACCGTTCGGGGTTCGGTGCCCGGTGGCCTCGGTCCACATCCGATCCGACACCATCCTGATCCTCATGAACGCCATCGTGTCCAGAAGCTGGTAGGATTTACTGGCGGGCCTGGTCCGGCGGGATTCAACGGCCTTGTTAATTGTTTCTCTGACCAGTTGAGTCTTGCCTTTGTTGCTGGCGGCCAGCACCTTGAAAGCGTACGCCAGACGGACACCGTCACGGTCCGCCGTCTCGATGGCTTCGTCCAGTTTCGTCCAGGGATCCACACCGTCCGGTTTCGAACCGGGCACAATCGTCCAGGTTACGGCTCGCAACGCCCTGGGTAGCCCCCACCAGTTGTCACTGTCCAGGCACTGCGACGCGCGGGCCGTCCGGGTCAGCAGATCCGTCGGGACTCCCACGGCCTGACCGGAGGTAAAATCATTGTTCGCGGCCTGCATCCCGGAAAACAGTCCCAGCAGATAGTAGAATTTATCCCGCTCGGAGCCAAAGTCAGGACAGTCCGAATCCAGCTTGCCGTACTCCGATTTGAACATCTTAAAGCCCTTGTAAAAGCGCCGGCTGGCCACCCGTAAAAGACGATCGCGGTAAATTCTTGCGTCCATCGCACCACTGGGGTTGTTGTTAAAAATAGCACGTTTGCGGCGCAAATCCGCCTCGTGAGCTTCAAGTTCAGCACACAAACCGGCGGATAATATTGAACTTATTCCGCTTCTGTCGGGTCGTTCAATCGTCCGTTGGAACGATAGCAGTATCTGTGTGGTCGACTCCCCCATGGCACAGGCCATACGCACGTCGGTCGTCCCCATCATGTAGGGTGTAACCTCGTCCTTTATGTAACTGTCCAGTACATTACCAGCAGGAGCATAAGTCTGACGGTAGAGGGTCGCACACCCCCCTGACAAAAACAGCAACGGCAGGGAAATTAAGGCTATTACTAATAATAAATTTGAATCTCTATCCATAGGAATTGTCCCCGGTAGCGTGGGAATAAGCGGCTGCCCAGGTTCAACCGCATTACTTTCCGTCCAGTCTGAAGTGTTTCCTTGAAACCTGATTTTACTCAGACCGTGCTCCGAAAAAAATTAAAAATGACAATGACCCGAAGTTACCGGAGCAGGAGCAATCTTCGGTTACTTTTTAGAGTATCAACCTCGAAAACCAGAAAATACTGACAAGCTTCTCTTAAAATTAGCAGGTTTTCCCGGATAAAAGACGATCAATCACTTTGATTACTTATTGGGTAATCTCAATAGAAGATAAGTTCCTCGTCTCCCCCGGACTAAGCGATGGTAACGGTTTGACCGCCACCAGCGAGCCACCGTCCGAATCGATGGACGATCCTCCCCGAACAGTTACATGCAGGGTTAAATCCGATCCGGCTGGAATATGATTCAGGGAAAACTCCCCTTCGGCGTCAGGTGTCGCCGTGAGGGGTTGGGGATAAAAGACCGCCCCCGTACTGGAACTACCTCCGGGTGACTCCTGTGGAATTAAAGAAACCCCAATCCGTAAGTTCTTGTACTGGTCCTTTTCCAGTCCTCCGAGTGATCTCTTCACCCCCGCAGTCTCACGCAACGTAACGGTACGCTTTCCTGGATGCTTGGTTTCAACGACCGCGTCCGTTATAAATCCAAGTGACGTTCCATCGGAGCGCTCAAAAACCCCGTAGATTACGTATTCACCCGTTTTCAGGGGGAGTGGTTCATCCAGGACATTGTCACTCCCGACCTGAACGTGAACCCTGCTGCCGGTGTTGCGGTCGATGACAAAGATCCGCCCCTTGTTGATTGTTGACCAGTCCCGTTCCTGCTCACTTTCGAGTTTAAGAAGGCCGGGTGGGGCCGGAGGTTGGACGGATTTTGGCGTACTGGACGGAACCAGGGAGAGTTTTACGTTGGGTAAATCCCTTACGCTGAAAGCTTTCGTGGCTGGCTTGAATCGCCCGAGTCTACTTTTGGCTTTTATGTCAAACCGTGTTGCATCCGGATGCAGATAGGCTTTAATGGTTCCATCGCCCTGGATGGTTTGAATCGTATAACCGGGCTTCAGTTGATCGCCGTTGTCATCGTAGACGGCCAACCGTGGCTGAACACTGGTCACGGCTTTCCCGTTCCTCTCGTTAACGAGGGTCAGGTTAAGGGGTTTCCCTTTCGGGACGGTCAAGGTGACTTCCGTTAACTCCCCCGACCCGATCCGGGCGGTCTGAACTTCGGGAATGTAACTCATGTGCCGGAACGTTACGTTAACTTTGCCCGGCCGCAGGTTGGAGAACGTAAACTGTCCGTTCGAATCTACGGAACCTATTTTTGCGCCACCGTGTGCCGCAGCCAGATGGTGTTTGGTAGTGATTTCATGGTCGTCCGCGCGGTTAAGGATCACGCGGCCCTCTTTGATGGGATCCCCCTGTGTATCACGAATTTTGACCTGGAGTTGTGCTCCCTGTTTTAACATGAAGGTATCATGACGGACTTCGCCGGGTTTCAAGGGTGGCTGGTCGACGTACAGCGGTTTGTACCCGTCATTTAAAATTTTAAGGTTGTCGATTCGTTGTCCGGGTTCAATGGTTGAAAGTGAAAAACGGCCCTGTTCATCCACCCTGAATGACTCATTTTTGGTGGTATACGCGACTTCCGCGGTGTTGATGGGCTTACTGTCCGGACCCACGACCGTTCCTACCAATTTCGAGGTGCGTGAAACTTCGAGTTCAAGCGGCCTCACCAGTGAGGGGGCCTCAATTTGCTGGGCCCTGGTCTTACCAACCCAATTACTATCGGCGGCTGTAACGCCGTATAAACCCGGTGGTGCATTTCGTATTTCAAACCGGCCCTGCTCGTCGGTCTGAATTGATTTCGCAATTGTCTTTTCCTGGAATTTGTTTTCCGCTCCCTCGGCGAGCATGAACCGTCTCGGATTGTTTTTCTGTGCCATCTTCCTGGCTGAATCCGGGGTGAGGATCTGTATCTTAACCCTTAAAGTAACCTTGGAGGGACTGACTCCCTGGGGGAAATTAACCTGCCCGGGAATCGTAAAGCGGTTGTAGGCGTCCTTAGAAGATTCCTCTTGTTCCTGGGTCTGCTCCTTCTGGAGGTCCAGGGACGCTTCTCCCGATACCTCCAGATCCCGATCGCCAAAATCCGCCGTTTTAAGTTCCTCTTCTTGCTGTTCCGTAGTTTCCTGCTCGGGCTCCGGCGATTCACCCGTCAAGTAGAATCCTCCAGCGACGATCAATGCTGCAATAATCACAATCATGGAAACTCTTTTTAGATTCAAGATGGCCACCCGGTATTGTGTTGAGGTTCTGGCAGTTCCTGTCTATCGATAACCCAAATTAAAAGTTTACTGGGAATTAATCAAGCAAAGCACGTCAGACGGATTGCCAGGTCATTTAGAGCGGCTCAAAGATTCCGTCGACCAGAACAGGAACTCATTGGTAAGAAGAATAATAGGACGGAGTTTAAATGCTAAAGGCAGAATAGGGACCAGAAAGTGGGGAGAAGAAAAATGCCAGAAAGCCTGAGATCAGCGGGGAGAATTGGACCTCAGGCTTTCTGGCCGGCCGAAAGTATGAATTCGGTTCTTAGCGAACCTCGAAGGTGATGTTACTCCGTTATCAGGATCTAACTGAACCTGATAATGTTTTTACGTCAGTCCTTGCGAACTTAAAAGTTTGCGTGACCCGGAGCAGCGTACTCAACGATAGCTGCTGCGCGTTCGCCGAAGTCGTACATGGCCCATCGAGTCTCGTGGACGTTTTCATCCCACTGGCCACTGTTGACTTCGCTTACTCGTTCGGAAGTCTCCTTGGCTAGCTGACGGGTCTGATCGGCAATGCCGTCGTCACTGCTGATGCTGTAGTCTCCGTACTGCGCACCCCATTGGACGTAAGAGCCGAACCACTCGTCGTCGTAGTTGTCAGCATGCCAATTCTCGTACTTACCGTGGTTGTCACCGAAATTCTCGAGGTTGGACACAGCAGTCGTGTGGTAAGGCATCGACATGTCCTGAGGATAGTGAAGGCCTCGACCGAGAATCTTGAATCCGTAACCGGTGTAACCGTTGTTGATGTACCACTGTGCTGCCCAACCAATGAAGCGCTTGGTATTCTTGGGAGCTAAACCGGCACCGGTGCCGACTTCGTACCAGTGGTCCCAGTTAGCTCGTGTGCAGCAGAAGGGCAGAAGGTATTTGTCCTGCCACGGATTTTTCTCTTCACTTATGCCGAATGTGCCGTTGCCGTCCTCGGCAGCGTCCTTGTCGGCCCAGAATGCCTGGTTGTCGAGTTTATCGACGTACTGTGAATCGAGGCTACCGGCTTCACCTAAATCCCGGGCCATGTCGTCATGTCCGCCAGTCCAGGCGTTGACCTGAGCCAGGGAAAAGACCGTTAATGCGGCTACGGCAATTACCATGGCAAGAGAAAATGAAACTGATTTAAGATTAAAACTCATAATTGAGTTTAACCTCCAGGTTAAGAATTAATGGTTGCACACTCTATAGAGTCATCCTACGCACATCGCCAAATCATCGTCTAAGGCCAGACGGCCAGATTGTTTAATAAGAAAAATTTAGAACAGAAGAGCTGTTTCAGCGTGGTCGAAGCAACAATTTTGAAGGAAAATACTCTCTATCGTTTCCTCAACCGTTACAACATAAGGGGAGGTCAGAAATTTTTCAAATTTTAATTTTGCCAACACCCAGTAAGTACAATTTCATCAACTGAATCACGTCATAACACCATAAACACAACTGTGTTTGAGTAAAACTAAGACTACTAAAGCTTAACACATACGCACACACATGCACACGAAAATGTTGTAACTTCCGCAATATCAACGATCCCATACCTTGGGGTTTTTCAGGTATTTCAAAAAGCAGTCCACTGAGTCTTTTCTTTAACACCTCTTTCGAACACCTACTTAGATCATATTATCGACAAAGTCGGGATTTACCGATCGCTGTCCCCAGGTTTTAGATTCATTCTGTTGAAATAAACCCAACCGCCAGCTCAGGTACTTGATCCCCGGCCTTTCGTTCGACGGAGTAAAACTTATCAGTCACTCCCTTTGAGCTATAATTAACCGGAAAATCTGATCCAGAGCCAATAAATCCGTTATAGCACACACTTTCTCACTGGTGTTGCCGGTGTTCGATTGAACACGAATCCTTATCAACGATAGGTTCTCTCTCATGAAGCGTTGTTATCTAATTTCTTCACTGATCGTATTTTGTCTCCTGGGACTTTCCGCTGGCTCCAGTCTGGCCACAACCGGAAAGTTCCCCTTTGAGTCGGGTGAGGAACTGGTCCTGCAGTTGAACTACATGGGGGAGCCAGGGGGCGTCTTCACCATTACCGTTGACTCCGGGCAACTCAACAACAGACCGGTTTATAAATTAAACGTGGACGTCCAGACGGCAGGTATGCTCAACAGTTTCTACAAGATCCGGGATCATGCGACAAGTTACCTTGACCGGAAAAACCTGTATTCCCTTGGCTATAATTTTTACGAGGTACGCGCCGACGAATCGGATACGGAGAAAGTTCGCTACGACCATGATAAACAGATTGCTGTTGCCGAAGGACGTCGCAACCTCAAAATAAGGAAGTTCACCCAGGATGGAATCTCCGCCATTTATAAGTTAAGAACTGAAACGTTCACAGTAGGCGATAGCGTGACGATACCGGTCAATGTCACCGGGGATAATTACCTGGCCCAGTTTCTCGTGAAAGACAAAGAGGTTGTTCGTATCGAAGGGGCCAAGCTTCCCGCTTACCGTCTGCTAATACGCCCGAAGGATCCTAAAAATTATCAGGAAATGCTGTCCAAGCTGGATGGACAGGCCAGCGGAGTCTCCCTGTGGCTGTCCAGCAACTACCGGCACGTCCCCCTTAAATTAAAAGCCCCCCTAAAACTGGGAACCCTTGTCGCCCGGTTTAAATCCTACAAAGCCGGTGGGCTCTGAACCTCCGACACCGCGTATTTACAATGGAAGCCCACTGCCCGAGTCCGTGAAATTAACCGCTACTTTATGTCAGTTTTCAATCATTGTCCGCCAGCATCCTTCCGAAGATTTGCTCAACGACCGAATACACCACCACTGTTAAAGAGAATATTCCAGGCTATCGAATTATCTAAGTCGTTAAATTGTATTCGAGATACCTCAATTGTTTATTAAACTTGGAGGGTCAATCGGTACTCAGAGCAAACATTTTTAAACTACTCGTACGGTCTTGATCCTTCCGACTCCAGGATAGGAGGACAGCCCATGGAACGATTGAATAAGTACTTAAGCTGGTTATTTCGTGTTGCCGGCTGGATTATGCTTTTTGCTACCGTTGTGGCACCCTTGGTTTTCTATTCCGAGGGCCAGTTAAATAAAATTCGAGGGGGAATCTGTGTTCTGATTTTTCTCCTGTCCGGGGTGCTGCTGGTGATTTCGGAAATTTTAGAGAAAGTGCCCGCTATGCTATCCAACCAGGAGGAGCTGCTCGAAACAATCAAGAGCCAATCGGATTAACCGTCGTGGGCCGTCCACGGCTTTAACCGTATCCGCTAAAGAACGAAGGACCCAACGGCACTGGTATTTCATCTGGGTTAAACGTGTTCATGAAATAAACCCCTTCCCGTCTCCACTGCCGCACTCCAGCAGTCCGTCAGGGTCTTAACTGAGATTTTTTCCACCCAAAAATGGCCTCCCCGGAGAAGTCTTAACGAAAGCGGGGTTCCATGTGTTAGCCTTAATTAGTTTAAGAACTTCTTAGGCGTGGCAAGTGTTTTACGAAACGTGATTGCTGTACGACAAGGAGTAATGTTTTAACGAAAAGGAGGTACCTGTTATGGAATCCGGTACTGTTAAGTGGTTCAATGATGACAAAGGCTTTGGATTCATTGAACAAGAAACCGGAGACGACGTATTCGTCCACTATTCCGAAATTCAATCCGACGGATTCAAATCCCTCAGTGAGGGAGACGAAGTCGAGTTTGAACTCGAGGAAACCGACGAAGGCCTTGCCGCCATCAACGTCTCCACCGTCGACAACGGTATTTAAAAATAATAATCAAGCTCCTGCCCTCACGGGCGGGAGCTTTTCTTTTTCCTTTCAACAAGCCCCTCACCCGACTTATTTCGACTAACATCACTCCCTCCCGTTCAAACCGCCCGACAACCTTCGATTGCCCAAAACGCCCCCGGAACGTTTGATGTATGAGAAGGATTGACGCTTAGTCCAAAATATTGGATCACTTTCTGTTGGGTTTCGTCACCCAGAGAAGATGATCGAACTGACCACGGAAGTCCCACCCTCGCCCGCCGATCTTAAGACGGACTAACTCCGACGGTGGAGGGTCAATCTTCTTCAGGTTCGGGGACCGGAAGTGGAACCATTCTCCGCGGGAAACCCTCTGGTAGGCGAAATCTGCCCTGGACTCCCCCTCCACTAGAAAACCATAGCGCCACTTAGCACGGTCACCGGATTTCGTTCGATACCTTAAGACAATCATGGCAGGGTATTCTCCGTAGGAACTCCCGCGTTTCAGGGTTTGCTTAAGAATGCGAACGTCCAGTTCGATCCGTACCCGCTTATAGTCCTCCAGTGCCAGTCCTAAATCCTGCACTAACCAGACGGAACCACCGTCCGCACCGGACTGAGTTCTCCTGTAATCGAAGACGGAGTCCCGGGCCTTCACGGATTTAACATCCACGCTCCAGCGATCGTCGGTATTCGACTGGTGTTTTTCCGTCCAACCTACCAACGCGTCGTCGAAGGATCCATTGGTCAGGTAACCCCCGCTGGAATGTGTTTCGGTCGAGGTGGTTTCGTCCGACCACTTCTTCACGTCCCCGGTTGACCGAGACGTCCCTGTCCTCCCGGTTTGAACGTAATACCGGTAACTGGAGTAAAGACCGTAAAATCCTCCGACTCCGAGAACGACCATTGCAACAAGAAAAACGCCCCCCAGAACTCCTCTGGTGAATTTCGAGCTGGAGGATGATTCCGTTGAATTACTCATAAATGGACACTCACGATCGTATCTACGGAAAACTCTTAAAACGTCAGAGAAAACCTACTTCAACCTTCTGAAGTCCCGAATCATTTCTTTACTTCAATCCTATGAACTGGAAGCGTTCAGTAACGCAAGGTTGTCGACCTGACCGTGAACAACCCAGCCCTGAGCACCGAACTTTACGGCAAGTAATTTGGCGGGATGAGGCGTAATTCCAAGGAGATTTTTGGACCTGAATCGGTACCATTTTCCCTGCTTGACTCTGCGTGCGTAGGATTCGGCCTCCGGTGGGCTTATGTTATAAAACCCACGCCTCCATTTAGCTGTCTCACCAGAGGGGGTTCGGTATTTAATACTTACAAACACCGGAAATTCGCGGGCCCGGCGGGTTCGATTGTAGGATTCCACCGGAAGCCGCAAATCAAGGGTGAGTCGTAGATTCGTGTCCGATTGAGTAGCATGATCGAGAGCCTGCCGGAGCCAGAGGTGGGCTCCGTCACTGTTTGTCCTGGAGAGAGAATAATTTACGAAAGTATCCTGACGGCGCGATGTACTCAGATTAACCGTCCAACGGTCGTCGTCATCAACTTGAAAGACCCTTTTCCAGTCCGAAAAGTTCCTGTTGAAGGAACCATTCTGAATCAGATTGGTCTTATCATTCCGTGTAAGCCGGGATGGCTTGGTCTGAAATTTACGGAGGGCCTCTCTGCCGGAGGACTTCTCTTCCGAAGCCTGGTTCACCGGTTGGAACCGAAAGTACAGTAAATACAAGCTCCCCAGGCTGGCCGCTACTACGGCGACCAGGAAAGCGGTTCCAACCATAATTGTCAGCCAGCCGGACGACTTAGAGGACCGGGATCCCTCCAAATTAGGACCTCAATAAACCTCTGGTCTTGCAGTCATTCGTCACGGAGTGACTTGGGACGTTCAAGAATCTCGCGCCAGACAACCGCGTCCCTCAGGTTCCTGGCCCCGACGGATTTTTCGGACTGCGTTGCTTGTTTCTGGTCCCCGGAGGATTCTTCCTCGGATTCGTCCTCCCTATCCGGTTGCTCAGCTTCAGGAAATTTGGAGGGGTCCTCCACGGGACTTTCCGGGTCTTGTTGGGGCTCGATGGGCTGGTCGGTTTTTGCTTCCTCTAGTGCTTCTCCCCTTGGTTCCTCCTGCCAGGACTCGTGGTCCGTCTCAGTCTCATCCCAGGATTTATGATCCCGGGATTCGTCCTCCCAGGAGGTGTGATCGCTTGTTTCCTCGTCCCAGCTTTTGTGATCCCGGGACTGTTCGTCCCAGGATTTATGCGCTTTTTCAGTGGACTCCCCGGAGGCCTGATCCGGTTCCCCGCCATCGCTTGCGGTGGCAGTCCGATAATCCGATACCGCCTCCGAACTACCGGTGTTCGATTCCGGTTCGGAAGGACTCCGGGCCGTTTCCGTGGAAACCGAATCAGTCCCGGACGAGGAGTCATCCGCCGGAGAGGGTGATTCCTCCCCATCCTGCTGGGAGCCTTCCATGGCGTCCATCACGTCGGAGACGTCAACCTCCGATTCCTCGTCCTCGTCCGCTCCGGTCAGGGAACTATAGACGGACCGGCCGATGAAGAAAAGAAAAATCAGGAAAATCAAATTTTCAAAACTCATGAATTGACTTTGCCCCGTTCGAAGGCATCGGCAAGAGAATTGTAGACGTCGGCTTCGGCTTTAACGACCTCGGCTTCGTTTTCCTTCACCTTGGCCTTCATTTCCTGTTCCTCGGCGACGGCCATCGCCCGTCGTTCCTCGGCCTCGGCCTGGGCAATCTTCTTGTCGGCCTCCGCCTGGTCGGCCTGAAGCAGCGAACCGATGTTATCGCCCACGTCAATGTCGGCAATGTCAATCGAGAGAATTTCAAAGGCCGTTCCCTGATCGAGTCCCTTCTCAAGCACCTGCTGGGTAATCAGGTTGGGGTTTTCGAGTACTTTGTTGTGGTTTTCGGCAGCTCCAATGGCGGAAACGATCCCTTCTCCGACTCGGGAGATAATAGTCTCCTCGGTCGCGCCTCCAACGAGACGCTGAAGGTTGGCTCGAACGGTAACGCGAGCTTTCGCTTTGATCTGAATGCCATCCTGAGCGATTGCTTCAACTGTTTCCTTCTCGACGTTCGGGCTCGGGCAATCAATCACCCGGGGATTAATGCTGATTTTCACCGCGTCGAAGACGTCCCGTCCGGCAAGGTCAATAGCCGCGGCCTGTTCGAAACTCAGCTCGATGTCAGCCTTGTCGGCTTCAATAAGGGCGGTGGTTAAGTTAATGATATTTCCACCGGACAGGTAGTGAGCCTCCAGGTTGTTCCGGCTTATGTCGATCCCCGCCTGTGTGGCCTGGATTAACGCTTCGACAACCTCCGTCGAACTGACTCCCCGGAGGTCCATAAAAAGCAGCGTCCAGGGCCAGATGGTCACACCCGACGTCAGGGCCTTGATCCAGGTTGGCGCGTAACGAAACACGAAAACAAGCCCAAAGATACCAAGGAGGAGGGCCACAGCTCCAGTAATAGCCAAAACAATACCAGTGATTAAGACTTCCATAACGTCAACCTCCCGTTAAACGTTGAAGGAATCGTTTTCGGAATCATTGCCCGATCCGCTAATACTCTGGCGCATGTCCGTGTCGGCCTGAATGTTCTTCAGCTCGTAATAGTCCATGATACTGAGGTTATCGCCACTGAGGGCCTTACCAATGGACTGGGGTACACGAGCCTTGGCCTTCATGACTTCGGCTTCGTTTTCACGGACCTTTGCGGCCATTTCCTGTTCCCGGGCTTCGGCCATCGCCCGTCGTTCCTCTGCCTCGGCCTGGGCGACTTCCACGTCGGCTTCGGCCTGATCCGCCTGCAGGTGCGCTCCCACGTTACGGCCGACGTCGATGTCACCGATATCAATGGACAGAATATTGAACGCCGTGTTGGCGTCGAGGCCCTTTTCCTGAACTTCCCGGGTAATTCGATCGGGATTGGCAAGAACTTCCTTGTGGGTTTCGGCCGAACCGATACTCGTCACGATTCCCTCACCAACCCGTGCGACAATCGTCTCCTCGTTGGCTCCCCCAACGAGTTCCTCGATGTTGGCTCGAACGGTAACGCGAGCTTTCGCTTTGATCTGAATGCCATCCTGGGCAACGGCTTCAAGGAACTCCTTGCGTGAGTCGTCCGTCGGGCAGTCGATCACTTTCGGTAGAACACTGATCTTGACGGCTTCCAGAACGTCACGACCCGCCAGATCAATTGCAGTAGCGTCCTCGTAATCAAGCGGTATATCCGACCGATCGGCGGCAATTAAGGCACGCACCACATTCGTCACGTCTCCCCCGGCCTGGTAATGGGACTGCAGGGCTTTCATATCCAGGCTCAACCCCGCCTTAGCCCCCTTTATCATCGCATTGACGATTACACGGGGGCTGATGCCCCTGAACTGCATGCCGATCATGGTTATTGGACCAACCCAGACACCACAGAGGACGGCTCGGACCATCAACCAGCCGTAAAACAAAAAGACAATCCCGACGACTGCCGCCGCCAGCAGTCCAACTACTGTTAGAAACCCCCAGAGCGTCATGCTGTCTCGCCTCCTTTTTCGGATTGAGATTCCTCGGATTCAAACGGTTCCTCGACGACTATTCGATTTCCTTCGACTTCAATGACCTCGACCGTTGTTCCCGACTCAACGTACTCCCCCTGCGTTACTGTATTGTAGAGTTCCCCATCAATCTCAACCCGGCCTCCCGGGGATAGATCGGACCGGGCCGTGCCCTGTTCGCCGAGCAGGAATTCGTAGGGTTGACCCTCCGAATCATCACTGGAGGGCGATTCAAGGATCATCCAACTGCCCAGTGACGTCTCCTGCAAAACGTAAACACTCAGAAGTAAAGCGAGGAACGATGCTATTACTGCCGCAAAGAGAAACGCAAAACCAGCCGTCAAACCCTGGTTGATAAAAGCACTACCGACGATAACAGCCAGCAAAACTCCTCCCATAACCCCAAGGATGCCACCCGGCATAACACCCTCGGCCGCTATCGCCAGTGTTCCAAGGACGAAAAGTCCTATCAGGTAGGGAATACTCACGATTCATTTACCTTCTTTACAATGATCTCGTTACTTTCAACGTCTACCACTTCCACGGTGTCACCTTTTTCGGCAAAATCCCCCTTGACTCTAACGGGATAACGGTCCCGGTCTATTCGTATTTTTCCCATGGGTTGTAAATCCGTCAGGGCTCGACCTTCTCGTCCAACGAGGTCCTTCTCGCGCTTGCTCTGAACGCTGTAACCGTCCTCGGACGATAGGCTCGTTGACTGAACCGCCCAGCTGAGTACCGGCGAGTCCGGCAGGTGTTTCCAGAGAAAATAGAGTCCCACCAGCGAAAGGATCAACGACAGCGAAATGCTACGCAGAGTTGCGTTCAAAAGGTCATAATCCCAGGGATCAGCCGGCACGACAAACGGGAGAAACATCAGGTAAATACCGACAAGAACCAACAGCGCTCCCGGGATACCGGCCCAACCGAGTCCGGGGACGAGAAAAACTTCAATACAGACCAGGCCCAATCCAACTAAAACCAGAAGAATTTCCTGGTGGGCCGCAAGACCGGCCATGTACTTCCCCCAGAGCAACAACAGCAACGAACTAATTCCAATTGCACCCGGAACGCCTAACCCCGGCGTTTTAGCTTCGACCTGAATTCCCAGAAACGCCAGAATCATCAGGACCGTCGATACACTGGACATCTGCAGGACGGTCACAAGTTCCTCGGACCAGCTTCGCTCCGCCCGCTCGAGGTCGCGCTGGGTAATATTTTTGTCCGAGAGAAAGGCATCGAAATCGGAATATAATTTAGAAGTAAACCCCGTCTGGTTGGCTTCCTCGGCCGTAAGGGTCAGTAAGTGAGTGTCCGAGAGGTAGACCCCGAGTTTACGCACCCCGGTGTCGTCCCCGGAAATCTCCTGGAACCGCCGCTCGTCCACGTACTCTATTTTATTACCGGACCGGACTTTCAGAACTTTAATTTTGCGGTCGACCATTGCTTCCGACAGAGTCGGCGGATAGCCGTTGGCCTGCGCCAGCGATCGAAATTCGGCCCTCAACGCCGAGACGTACTTTTCGCTCACCGGTCCTCCACCACCGCTCACGGGCGTCGCGGCACCGATCGACCCCTCCTCACCCATCCAGATTCTGCTACAGGCCAGAGAAATTAGAGCCCCGGCGGACCAGGCCTTTTTCTTAACGTAGGCCTCGACGGGAGTTCCATCATCAATCGTTTCAGAAATTGCCTCGACAATCTGCATGGCGGCATCGACTCGGCCACCGTAGGTATTCATTTTTATAATGAATTTTTCCGCACCGGGATTGTCCCGGAAGGTTCGTTGAACAAATCCCGCCATGCCATGGTCAATGGACCCATCGACCGGAACAACAATGACTTTTGCCCGAAGAGGAGAAGTGGTCAGGAAGAGGAGAAACACCAGAAAGGCAAGGGAAACCAGTTTGCTGGTTCTCAACGTCGATCTAATCCCGATATAGGATTAAAAGCGTCATTCATCTGAATCGTCGTCCCTCTCACTTCATTGGATATTAGCTATTGGTAGCTCGCATTAAGCAGTTTGTAAAAAATGAGAAAAAATTCAACAAGAATTTTCTCGAGTCTCATCTTTCCGCTCAACCACTCGGCCAGAATATAACAACGGTAAATTTACCGCTGGATCTCAATGAACCGCCTGAATCCATCACGGAGTCCACTTATGAGCTTTCGGTCGAGCTCCTCCAGTCCTAAGTAATTCAGAACAATTGAGTAACTCAAGGTACCGACAATTCCACCGAGCAGAACCTTAGCCGCAATGGGAAATTGACCCAGTTTAACGACAACCATGGTAACCCCCATGACGGAGGAAGCGACCAGAGGTTTCAAGTAAGCCCAATCGTAAGGAAACAAACCTTCAAGTTTACGCAGTACCACCAGCTGAATCATATTCTGAAAACCCCTTTGAAACAGATAAACCACCGAGGCCCCAAACAGACCGTAGTGAACAATCAAGTAATAACTGAGGGGAATATTAATTAGAGCCAGAAGCCAATCAATGGTCAACCGAAGGTACTGGTTATCGGTCATGAGAAGCAACCAGCCCGTGGCTCCCACGCAGTTGCCAACAAGCCGACCGAGAAGAAAAACGATCAAGGCACCGTAAGCAGGAACGTAGCTCCGTCCAAAAACGTGCAGGAGTTCCTGACTGAAGACCATCATGAAAAGAATCAGAGGAAGGGTCAGGGCAGTGATCAGGCGGGTTATCGCTTTGTAAGTATCATTAAGAATCTCAACCTCGTTGCGAGCGTAAAGATCCGAGGCTATGGGAGGTAAGAGCTTGTTGAATCCTATCAGGGGAATGATAGCAATCTTACCGAGCAGCAGTATCACGTTGTATTGACCGGGGGCCTGGTCGACGGCAAAGAAGCCCAGAAAGAAAATTAAAATGTCAATCCGAAGCAATTTTCCAACGTACGTCAGGGCACTTGGTATTGAGTGATTGTAGAAGGATTTCATTCGATTGAGCGAGGGGACCCTGAAGCCCGTATCGGTTACACGAAGGGTCTGTACAACACCTGAAATTCCAAGAAGAGCCGTCCCCAGGCAGAGCATTGCCAGGACGCCAATTAATTCGTAACTCAGATACAGCGCGACGATAACTGAAAGTAACCGTGTCAGGGGCCAGCCGATATCCTTCAACAGTAAAAGTTGCTCGATTTTTTCCTGGCCCCTTAAAAAGTGACCGTTAATTAAAACCAGACCGGTAAAGGGTAACGTGAGCTCCGCCACTCCGAAGGCAACAGTCAATTCAGGGACGTTCAGTGTGTAAAAATTTAAAACTGGAGCAAGTAAGTAAATACTGACGGAGAACAACAGACCGCCGATCAGTGTCGTTCCGTAGGCAAGCATGGCAGTCTCGGATCGATCGCTTCTGGAACGGGAACGGGCTCCGTCCCTTACCACGGTTACCGTGGAACCCAGTGGGATGAATTGCTTTAAACCCTGAACCACCCGCCAGCACAAAGCGAAGGCACTGTAGGAGAGAGGTCTCAAGTATCGCGTCAAAAGTACGTTCGTGATGACCACCAGCAGGCGTTTGACACCGGTGCCAGTGATCGTCACCAGAGCACCGTAGCTGACCGCTCGAACTTTTTCGTAAACTTCCCGGCCGGACGCTGACGCCATGGATCCAGTACCTCGACTTCCGAAAATTACCACCGGGTTCGCCAAAAACCTGTACAGGGACGTGAGGCACTCCCGATTTATAGCAACCGCCCGATTCAGAATGTCCCATCTATCCCGGAAATTCGATCAGACCGTGCCTCCCGAACCGAATGCGGTCAGGGTGATCATCTCAGGCCTTCAAGTTTCCTTTACCGCCCGGGAGTTTCCGTCTTTCAATCAATGAATATTATTTCTGTTGGATGATTTCAAACGTTTCGTCTACGCAAGGTTACCGACGCCCGTTTACGCAGTTGGAGTCCTCACTGCACTTTCGCGTACCTATAGTCACGTATCCGAAGAAGGTGTATACACGAACTTGTTTCAAGGTATGATGATCTCAGAGCAGAGGAAACTTAAAGTTGCCGATAATGGGTGTACTCCACGAGGACCGTAAGGAAAGTTAATCCGGTTTTGGTTTCGAGTTAACCCGATCTTAATAAATTAGCGTTATACTTTCTACGAAAACAAACTCGTACCGACGGAGGTGATTTTTGTGGTTAGTCAACACCCTGATGAGAGAGAACGGCCTCGTCCGGATTTTTTCCCGGAAGACCTTTCTGACTCCGACGTTCACGACCTGGAGTTCACTATTGCAATCAGTCCCAGGAACCGTGAGGAGTCACGGCAGGCACCAATGCTCGACGCCCTCGCAAGCGCCCGGGAAGACAAGTAAGTTTGCCTGAATTCGAAACCGGCTTAGCTGAAGAGGAGCCAGGCTAGAAGTTTTTACTTACGGAGGCCAACCCAGAAACTGTCCCTTCCGGACAGTTTCAACGGGTCTGGTTTCTCCCGTAGGCTTACCGTTTGTGTATCCCGACAACAATTAAAGTCCCTTCCTAAAGACCATTACTCATACAACATTTATGATCTAAAGATACCCCGTGGACTGATTGTATAAGACGTTTTGGGAATCGAACGACCGTCTCGTGTCAGTTCCCTTCCTCGGGAAGCTCGAGGCTCGGGGGAACGCCCTGACAGGTAATCGTTTGCCCGACAATGTAGGACGACGCGGGACTGGCAAGGAACTGGACAATGTCGGCGATCTCCTCGGTCAGGCCCATGTTTCGATCGACGTCCGACCGATCAACATCTCCCGCCTCAATGCCCATCTGCTCCTGCACACCTTCCGTCGCCACGTAACCCGGAGCCACACAGTTGACCCGGATTCCTTTCGAGGACCACTCCTGTGCAAGGCTCCGTGTCAGGTTGATAATCCCCGATTTAGCGCTTGCGTAATGGCTCATGAAAGGAGCGCCTAATTGACCGGCTACGCTGGACATGTTAATTATTATACCCCCATCGGAGTCCATCATTTTTTCCCCGGCAGCCTGGCAGAAATTATACGTCCCCTCCAGATTAATGCTGACGATCGAGTCCCAGCCGTTGGGACTGATCTCCTCGAACGGTGCCATAAAACTCGCTCCCGCATTGTTAACGAGTAAATCTAGGGATCCAAACTCGTGAAGTGTTTCGTCCACCATCCGATCCACGGCTTCACGGTCGCGGACGTCGCATTCCACGGCCAGTGCCTCCGCCGAGTACGTTTCACCTAGTTCGTCTGCCACCGGCTCGACCCGACTCAAGTCCCTGGAGCAGAGGGCAACATTCACTTCCTCCTGGATAACTCGTTCGGCTATTTCCCGTCCTATACCCCGGGATCCTCCCGTGACGATCGCCGTTTCTCCGTCAATTTGAAACTGGGACGTTGCCATAGCAGTATTTCCTCCCACCAGAAAATTTTTGGTTAATTACAAAAAATTAAATTTTACTTCCATCGTCGGATTTACTCCGGCTAAAAATTTCTCGGTAACAGGTGCCAATTATTGTACTGTTTGCTGAACCTGAATGATTTAATGGCCTTACTGAAAACTATTACAAATCTCGATTGAATTTAACCTCAGTATGCGTTACGTATAAACGAGAGTTTTCGATTGTCGTTGAACCTACTTATCTCTACAACACTTAAAAGGGGGGACGTCATGACGGCGTCCGAGGATTACTTCCAACGGCTGGTGGATCTGGATTCACTGAGGAATTATTTGAACGATCAATTTGGTTCGGTCGATCGTTACGATGTACAACACCTCCAGGCGGGACACTCCAACGAAACGCTTCTCGTCAAATGGGGCCAGCGTGACCTGATCATCCGTCGACCCCCTCCCGGTGAAAAGGCGGAAAAAGCTCACGACGTCCTCAGGGAATACCGCGTCCTCGACGCACTCCAGGAAACCGACGTTCCCGTTCCTCCCACGCTAACCGCCTGTGATGACCACGAGGTCATCGGAAGTGACTTCTACGTGATGGAAAAAGTCGAGGGTGACGTCATCCGGCAGGAGGTCCCCGAACGGTTTCGTAACAGCAATTCCCGTCGGACCCTCGGTGAGGAACTCGTCGATCGCCTTGCTCAAATTCACAGGGTTGATTACGAGGCCGCCGGTCTCGGAGACTTCGGACATCCCGAGGGGTTCACCGAACGGCAGGTCGACACCTGGAGCAAACAACTCATCTGGGCCATCTCCTACACGGAGGACGAACGGGAAGTCCCCGAACTTTACGAAATCGGCGAATGGTTGAAGGACAATACACCGTCCGAGTATCCCCATACGCTCGTCCACGGGGACTACAAGATGGACAACGTCATGTTCGCCCCGGGCGTCCCCCCCGAAATTGCCGCTATCTTTGATTGGGAGCTAAGTGCGCTCGGGGACCCGCTTACGGACGTGGGCTGGATGCTCTCATTCTGGCGCAACCCGGGGGATCCGGAACCGGCCTCCGAAGAACTCGCCTATACTTACATGGAGAACGAGGAGTATGCCTCCCGGGCCGAGCTCGTCGAACGCTACGAACAACAGTCGGGCATCGAGTACACCAACGACACCTTCTACCGCACGCTGGCCGTTTACAAACTCTGCGGCCTCGGGGAGATGTTTTTCGCCCGCCACCTCACGGGAGACTCGGACGACCCCCTTTACCCGAAGATGGAGGACGGCGTTCCCCGTCTGGCACAGCGAGCCCTGAATATCATTAATGGTAGTGAACCTCTTTAATTCCTATCGGGTCACGGACCCAAACTGAGGCGATTGACGATGGATTACGACGATCCGGAAACAGCCCGCCGTCTAAAAAGCGACGTTCGGGCATTTATGGACGAAAGTGTTATTCCGGCTGAACGCGAACTTGACCCCGCTGAGGAGGACGTCACTCAAACAGTTAATGAACTCCGTCAGGAAGCAAAGGAACAAAACCTTTTTGCACCACAGGTTTCAACGGAATACGGTGGTCAGGGGTATGACTTTCGTGACGTTCTGCCGGCCTTCGAGGAAGCCGGCCGTAGCCTGCTGGGCCCACAGGCCCTGCGCGTGGACGCTCCCGACGAAGGTAACATGCACACGCTTGAGCTTGCGGCCAGCCAGGAACAGAAGGACCGCTGGCTAAAACCCCTCGTGAAGGGGGAATTCTCCTCGGCTTTTGCCATGACGGAACCCTCGCCGGGAGGAGGTTCCGACCCCAAGATGTTACGAACAACCGCCCTTGCGGAGGGTGAGGACTGGGTCATTAATGGGCATAAGTGGTGGACGACCAACGGGTTAAACGCCGATTTTTTTATTGTTATGGCCCGTACGGACCTGGACAATCATCCCTACGAGGGGACCTCCCTGATACTCGTTCCCGCCGAAACGGAGGGGATCACGGTCAAGCGCGATATTCCCCACCTTGGTCCCGAGTTTGGCCCCGGTCACGCGGAAATTCTCTTCGAGGACGTCCGGGTCCCGCAGGAAAACCTCCTCGGGGAGGAAAACGCCGGATTCTTACTTGCTCAGCGCCGGCTTGGTCCGGCCCGGCTCACTCACTGCATGCGTTTCTGCGGAATGGCCGATCGGGCCGTTGAAGTCGCCAAAGCCTACATGAGCGACCGGTCCGCCTTTGGTTCGAAGTTATCCGAGAAGCAGTCGCTTCAATTTGGACTGGCCGACGCCAAGACGAACCTTCACGCCGCTCGGACCATGATCCGACACGCCGCCGATGCCATTGCCAACGGCGAGGACGCGCGCCGTGAAGTCGCCATGTGCAAAAACTTTGCGGCCAATAAAACTCAGGAAATTATCGATTGGGCGCTTCAGGCGTGCGGGGGTAGTGGGATCGGTAAGGACCTCCCGATTGCTTCCTTTTACGAATTAGTTCGAATGTTTCGCATCGTTGACGGGCCCGATGAAGTTCACCGCCGGACCATCGCACGGGAGGAACTGAAGGACATCGATCCGGAGGAGGTATCGCCCTTACCGGATTTCGAGGTCGAGACAGCACTAACGGAATGAATCGTCGGGGATTTAGCGGACTTGCACGGTTGGTGTAATTCTTACCGAGTGTTCACCGCAGGTGCGAGTAATCGTTTATAGTCACAACGGCCCGCTTGTTTCCGAGGGTCCGTACGGTGGAAAGTCCAGTATGGGCAGGCAGGGTCAAAAGATCCGACTCAAGACCGAGGCAATCGGCCAGGTACGCATTGATTACACCGGTGTGGGAGAATATAACAACTGTTTCACCGGGGTGGTTATCGACGATCGAGCTAAGGGTGGATCGGACACGATCCCGGAGTGATTCACTCGATTCGGCAAATTCAAAGGACCCCCAGCGAAAATCTTCCAGCGTGCTGCTCCAGGAGTCGTACCGCTCGTAAGGATCCTCGTCTCCCATGACACTAAGAGCTTTCTCTCGATCAATATCCACTTCACGGAGGCCATCTTTCACGGT
>JBDGPI010000068.1:0-10153 GCA_042219765.1 Salsurabacterium abyssinicum (SeqCode) | reverse complement strand
GTCGCGGACGACCGACTCAAGGTCCGTCTCCTCGGCCGTGACTTCGGCCGTCTCCCGTGCACGCTTGAGAGGACTGGAATAGAGAGCATCAATGGTGCGGTGTTTCAAGCGATCGGCCACCGCTCGGGCCTGGCGACGCCCGCGACTGCTCAGGGGAGTATCAAACCCCTTCACGTCACTGGAGTCGGACTGACGTCTGGATTCACCGTGCCGAACAAAGACAAGGTAACCCGTATTGTCGTCTCCTAACAAAAATAATTTCCGCATCAGGTCATTTACGAAGGACGACATGGTTATTCCCCGTCTAAAATTAACTCGATAAGCGAAAAGAATTCACAGTAAAGTTCACGAACGCAATCCGGACTGTCAACCGCAAACGTTACGGTTCAGGTGATCTTTCAGACACTGGCCACTTCTTTAAGTGAGTCCGCTGTTCGAAACTCCTGATACTCCTCGGCCGGCTGAGGTTGGGTCCAGTAATATCCCTGCATTAAATCCACCCCGATGTCCCGGAGGCAATCACGGTGACTGACCGTCTCAACACCCTCGGCAACCGTTTGTATACCAAGTGTTTCGGCAATGTCCTGTGCAGTTTCCACAATGCGTTCGTTCTCGGGATTTTCATCCAGGTTTAGAACAAAGGATTTGTCAATTTTTAGAATATCCACTGGTAACTCAATTAATGATTTGAAGGATGAGTAACCGGTTCCAAAATCGTCAAGCGCCACACTAACTCCAAGCTCCTGGAGCTCATTCAGGATCGAACGGGTTCGAGTAAGGTTTCTCATTGCGGCCTGTTCGGTCAGTTCTATTTCGAGCCGTTCCGGATCGAAATCCTGTTGCCGACAGGTTGATTCGATCACCCGCTTGAGCCGGTCCCCGTATTCCAGCTGTTTTGCGGAGACATTTACGGCAAGCACTTCGTCGGAGTGCCAGTCATTGGCTTCCCGGGTGGATTCGGACAGAACGTGAGCTAAAAGCTCTTTTTCGTAACTCATTTCAATCGCGGCTTGAACGATTTTGGGCGGCGGAATAAAACCGTGTTGATCGTGATTCCAGCGCAACAGAGCCTCGGCGCCTCGAATCCGTCCACCCGCAATCTGGGGATGAAAGTTGACCTTAATCTCTCCTTCATCAATCGCTTCGAGGAGGGAGTGTTTAATTTCAAAGTACTGACGGTGTGCTTCCGAAGCCTCCTCGGAGAACTGCATAATTGCAGTACCAGGCTTGTCCAGAGCATCGTTGACGGCCGTAGACTGACAGTAACGATAGGCATCCAGTATGGGTCGGTCCTTGGCCGTTCCGAGTGAAAAATTAATGTGGATCCGTTGTCCACCCAAATTAAGGGGCTCGGTCAGCTCGTCCTGGTGGTCACGAAATGACTCCACGAGACTCTGACCGTTAAGTGAGAAAACAAAAAATTCATTTTCGTTGATGTGGTAGAAATGTTCCGACGAAAAACAGGCCTTGAGGCGACTTGAGATTGTATTGATTAAGTAGCTGTAGTTGTCGGTTTCACTCAAGTTGGCTTTGATTGCCTTCAGATCCTTGAGTATGACGTAAGCGGCCTGGTTGCAACGCTCGGGCAATTCGTCACTCTCGTGTCGCTTCTCCAGCATTTCAAAATTCGGCAGTCCCGTAATGGGATTTTTGAACCGAACTTCGTCGAGTTGGTTCTGGGTTTCTTTCAGTTCCGTCGTGTTATTAACCACGAAAACATACCAGTTATCACTCGAATCATTCTGGAGGGTTCCTTTTCGAAACGGTGTGACTTTGAGGCTGACCTGATATTTATTTCCGGTCGTATCGGTCAGCTCGGACTCCCGGTTGAGTCGAGATGATTCCCGGGTCTTCCCCGGTAGGTCCTCCAGCAATTCGTTTCGTTCGAGGAACTCCTTGAAATTCCTTTCCTGCAGATCCTCGAAGTCAAGTCCCAGAAGCTCCTCCGCCGAGCGATTCACGAGTTGAATATTGCCGGATTCATCCGTAACGAAGACGGCTTCGTCGATTGTCATAAAGATTTCCGAGGCTATTCGATCGTCCGTTAATCCCGAAAGATTGTACTCCGAAATAGCAACTGCGTAGATCGTCAGTCCGGCAAGAATAAAAATATAACCGAAGGGAGCCAGTGAGAATCCATACGCGGGGAGAAAATCAACTGCTACCAGGTAACCAATTATGGTCCCAATAAGAAGGGTTTTGTTGCGCTGAACATGGGTCGACTCATTTGTGTCGTTTGCGATTTCCCGATAGAAAATACTCAGGATTTTCAACATACAGAGGAGAAAGAAACCAATATACAGGTAGTGGAGGCTGCCGAACTGAGGATAGAACCCCCACGAAAATTCATTGACCCCCCGGACAATACCAGTTCCGGAAAACGTCATGACCCCGAGCGTAAGAGAGCCGAGGTAACTGGCGGTCAGGGGATAGATTTCCCGGGTAAGTGCGCCGTTTAAAAGACAGGTGAACGTAAATAAAACGGGTGGTGTAACCACAATAGTAAGTACGAGTGCACGACCGAAGAAATCGGCCAGTGCCGGATCACCGGTCGACAACAACAGAACGAGATCCAGCGACCAGATCGAAAGCAGTGAAGTAAAGAGGAGAAAAACAAAGTAAAGTGAGGAGGGACGGTTCCGTAGAAGGGTAACGGTGCCAATCCCGAATGACACAAAACAGAGCAGGATCAGTGGAACCGTATAAATGTTGACCGTAAATTCAGCCAGGAACTGTAGAATCATGAGGTACTCTCGTGTTTCACGTCTGGATGTCGTAAATGTCTGGGTGTCTTAAATCACAAGAGACTATCTAATAATAGCTCTTTTTTGACCACAGGTAAAGTAAAACCACGGTCTGGAAATAGGATAAATTATATTATATAACTTTTTCTGCAAGCGGGAGACCTGCTTAATACAAGGTAACTGAAACAATATATATCGACCTCAGTTCGCTTCCCTCCTCACGTCAGGAAGCACAGGAAGTAAAAAAGCTTTTACTACCGCTGTCAAAATTGACCTAACCGTACCGGTCCTATTCGGCGCTTCGAGTGCACAAAGACACTGTGAGCAGATTATCCCACGCATAAACCGTTGGTACGGATGTTGCATTAATAAGAAAGACAGCGCGTAATTAATCTTCTTTTAGAAAGGGTTGATGCCAATTTCTATTAAAGTCACCTCGGTTCGTATCAATATGCCCGACACCCAGAACAAGGACCTGCTGGCCTTTGGCTCCGTGGTCTTGAACGGGGAGTTCGTCGTTCACAACCTTCGGCTTGTGGTTGCTGATTCCGGTATCGTCGTTGCGATGCCCAACGAGGAGTACCGTGGGGAGTACCGGGACATCGCTCATCCCATTACAAGCCAGTGCCGTCAAAAGATTCGGATGGCATTTATCCGTGCCTACAACGAAGAATGTCCCCGTGGAAAGGAAATCGAACTGTCCGAAAAAGCCAGTTAACGTGATCCGTTAGCAGCGTCCCGAGCGTTTACCGTTCCGATTGAAGTAGGACATCCGGCTCCCGTCGAGGGCCGTTTTCAGTAGTATCCCATCGAATACACTGCCGTCTTCTTTTAAAACAAGTTCCTTTGACAATTTTGCTTGAGCAGAGTCAGAAGTAGGGGCAGACTGTACCGGAGACGTTAAAAGTCGTCAGGGTGGGTTGCGAGTGAGGGACCAACATAGGAGGACCAGGGGATTCGGTGGGCTCGGACCCATTGAATAACCTAACTAAAATATCTCCCGGTTCTATGCCCCGGGAACGGGCTCACGGTCGATTACTGTCGTTATGGGTCCTCCAACTGGTCAGTCTGCCCCGGTATTTCAGTGCCTGCCAGCGTGCTATCGGGGGACTGGGAGGAGGTTTTCCAACTCCGTCACCATCAATTGCTCGGGCACACGTGCATAGTTTCGAATTATCCTGTTGAATCTGCTTGATAAACCCGAAAGTACCGAAACGTTCTGTCCGTTTTACCGGAGTGAGCTTCCTTCAGTCCGAAAATTATTCACAGGAGGGAGGGCGCCCCTTGAACGTTTCCGACTCACACCTCTCGTAGCTCCTATCAATTCATTACGGTTCATGAAAACAACCGCCTGCAGAAAACCCCCCTCACTTAACAGGTCAGGTTACCTCCTTGATCCACGGAGCTTATCGGTTTCATCGTGGAATCAATGTGCTTACCGTCGAGGCACCCCGGGCCAGACGCTCGAGAATTCAGACGCCTGAGTCTGTTCATTACAGTTAAAAATTGTGAAAATACTTCACTTGCTAACCAGCAAAAAACGCCTGCAACACACCGTAGGCCGGACGTTCATTAACCGGTCATTCCTGGTAAGTTCGCCCTGGAAAGGATTACAGTATGAAGAAGCAACTGGCAGAAAAACTCGATTTAACCAGAGATCAGGTGGACGGAGCGCTTCGCTTGCTCGACGAGGGTAACACCGTTCCTTTCATTGCCCGCTACCGGAAGGAGGAAACCGGAGGACTTGACGAAGTTCAGATCCGGGAACTCGCCGGTGCGGCCGAGTCCATCCGAGAACTGGAAAACCGCCGGAGTACGATTCTGGAGACCATCGACGAACAGGGTGAATTAACCGAGGACCTCAAAGAGTCTATAGAGGAAGCGGAATCAAGGTCAGAGTTAGAAGACCTATACGCTCCGTACCGTCCGCGCCAAACAACACGAGCATCGCGTGCTCGTGAGGCTGGCCTGGAACCCGTTGCGCGTGCCATTGAAAACGGAGATAGCCCCGATAAATTGGCACCGGAATACACGGGTGAAGAATATTCTACTCCGGACGAGGTCCTTCAGGGGGCCCGGGATATACTTGCCGAAGAAATGGCCGACGACCCCAACATCCGTCAGTTCATACGACAGTACGCTCGGGAAAAGGGAACGCTGGCCTGTTCGAAACGCCGTGGGGCTGAGGGGGACCCGACCTACGAGACGTACGTCGATTTTTCCAGACCGGTCAAATCGATCAAACCACATCAAGTGCTGGCCATCCGGCGTGGTGAAAACGAGAAGGAACTCTCCCCCGGACTCAAGCTCAACGACGAAATATTAATACAAAAAATTGCCGACCATCTCATTGATGCTGATGGGGACGCCGCCCGGCACCATTACCGGGCTGTACAGGATGGATACGAGCGACTTCTACATCCCGCCATTGAGCGGGACATCCGTGGAGAGCTCGAGGAAATGGCCGACGAACATGCCATCGATAACTTCTCCCGGAACCTTAAAAACTTATTGCTGAAACCTCCCATGCCCAACAGAGTCGTCCTCGGTATCGACCCGGGACTCCGCTCGGGCTGTAAACTGGCCGTTGTCGGACCAACCGGCGAACTGATTGACACTGCCAAATGTTTTGTACACGACAACCGGCGGGACGACGCCGTGGAGCTTATTCGAACGACTGTTAATGAACACGACGTTGATCTGGTGGCAATTGGAAACGGGACCGCCAGCAGGGAGACGGAACAAACCACGGCCGATGCACTGGACGACGTAGAGGGGGTCCAGTACGCCATCGTCGACGAGGCCGGAGCAAGCGTTTACAGCGCGTCCGAACTGGCCCGCAAGGAGCTCCCTCACCTCGACGTCAGTTACAGGGGGGCCGTCTCCATTGCCCGACGCCTCCAGGATCCACTGGCGGAACTGGTCAAAATTGATCCTAAGAGTCTTGGAATCGGAATGTATCAGCACGACGTTAACCAGAACGACCTCGAGGACGCACTCAATGCCGTCATTGAAGACGTTGTAAATTCCGTTGGCATCGACCTGAACTCCGCCTCGGGTGTTTTGCTTTCAAAGATAGCCGGCATCGGTCCCACCCTCGCCAGACGCATAGTCGATTACCGCAACGACCACGGTAGCTTTTCCTCCCGTGACGAACTCAAGGACGTGAAAGGTATGGGAAAGAAGACCTACAAACAGTGCGCGGGGTTTCTCCGGATTCGTGATGGCAACAATCCACTCGATAACACTGGTATACATCCCGAAAATTATAACCTTGCCAGGGCAATTCTGGACGAACTGGACGCCGATATTGGTTGCGTCGCTCCGAATACAGAAGTCGAAAAACTAATTGAGAACGATCGACTGACCCATCTCGCCAATGAACACGACGTTGGAACGATGACGCTTTCGGACATCCTTGAGGCCCTTCAACGGCCCGGACGAGATCCAAGGAATGAACTGGATCCCCCCGAACTGCGTAGTGACGCACTCGCACTTGAAGACCTCGAGGAAGGAATGACGCTGGAGGGGACAGTTCGCAACGTCGTTGATTTCGGTGCCTTTGTCGATGTTGGAGTTAAGGAAGACGGCTTACTGCACGTCAGTGAAATGGCGGATCGTTACATCGATAACCCACATCAGGAAGTTAGTGTCGGGGATCGTATTGAAGTGGCCGTTACCGAAGTCGATGCCGAGGAGAACCAGATTGGCCTGAGTCGAACGGGAGTATAAGAAATTTTCTTCGTAGCTTAGGCGGATCTCTCCTACCGCAAACTTTTTTAATCACGCATAAACCCTGAATTAGGCGGCGTACTCATGAGTGGCTACAACCAGCTCGAAGACTCAAGACGGGGCCAACTTCTTGAGGTACTGTCGGAGTCCTTCGGTTATGATTCCTTTCATTCCTTTCAGGAGCAGGCCCTCGAAGCCGTTCTCTCGCGGCAGGACTCCCTCACCGTTATTTCGACAGGCGGTGGTAAATCACTCTGTTATCAACTTCCGACTCTAACCATGGACGGCACGGCAATCGTTATCTCGCCGCTAATCTCATTGATGCAGGATCAGGTTGCCAACCTCAACGACATGGGAATCGAGGCTGCCTACCTCAACTCGACGCAGGACGCCGACCAGCGCCAATCGGTGCAGGAGTCTTATCGGGCCGGTAAACTGGATCTCCTTTACATGGCTCCCGAGCGGTTGAAATTTCAATCCGCCCGTAATCTACTCAAAAGCTCTCCCATTTCCTACTTCGTTATCGACGAGGCCCACTGCATCAGCCAGTGGGGACACGATTTCCGGGAGACCTACCGGAACCTTCACGAAATTAAGCAGTGGTTTCCCGACATGAACGTTCACGCTTTTACGGCAACTGCAACCCCGACCGTGCAGGACGATATTGTCGAACAACTCAATCTTGTGAACCCTGTGACCACGGTTGGCCCAGTGGATCGGTCAAACCTGACCTACCGGGTAAAACCCCGAACCGACGAGTTTGAACAGGTTAAAAATGTCCTGGACCGTCACGAAGGGGAAGCGGGAATTGTTTACTGCCTGCGACGGAAGGACGTCGATCGACTGTCGGAGAAACTCAACCAGGCCGGTTACGAAACACATGCCTACCACGCCGGTCTGTCCGACGACGTCCGCAGTACGAACCAGACATTATTTCAGGAAGAGAAAATTGACGTCATCGTTTCAACGGTCGCCTTCGGGATGGGTATTGACCGGGCAAACATTCGTTTTATCGTTCATGCAGCCATGCCCAAGACCATGGAGAACTACCAGCAGGAAACAGGCCGAGCCGGTCGGGATGGAAACCCCGCCGAATGCCTCCTCCTGTTCGGGGGCGAGGACTACGCGACCTGGAAAAAAATTCTATCGGATTCCTCCAATCGCGATCAACTCTACGGCAAGCTCAACGAGGTGGCCGATTACTGTTACCAGCCGCTCTGCCGGCACCGCTTCATCAGCAACTATTTCGGTCAGGAGTACCCCGAGGAGAACTGTGGGGCCTGCGACTACTGTCTGGGGGAACTTGAAACAGTGGATAACCCCCAAACACTGGCCCAAAAAATCGTCTCCTGTGTGGCACGGGTCGACGAACAGTTTGGTGCCGTCCACGTGACCGACGTCCTGCGGGGATGCACCAAAGAAAAAATCAAGAAGTGGAATCACGATCAGCTCTCAACCCACGGACTGCTTGAGCACAAATCGGAGTCATTTCTCCGGCATATGATCGATCAGCTACTGGGCCAGCAATTCCTCGCCAGGGATCCGCAACACCGAACACTGAAAATTACGGAATCCGGTTGGCAGCTACTCCAGGGGGAAGACGAACCGGCTCTGGTGAAACCGGCGCAAACGGAGTTACAAAATCAGCAACCCGAAACCGACAGTAGAGAACCACTCCCCGGGGAGTCTCGTGAACTCTTCGAAGTGCTCCGGGAGACTCGTTCATCCCTGGCGGAGTCCAACGACGTCCCCGCCTATATAATTTTCCCAGATCGGACGCTGGAGGAACTTGCCGTGCAACAACCGGAGTCACGGGAGGCCTTGAAAACGATCCATGGTGTCGGGGAGGTAAAGGCCGACAAGTACGGGGAGACGTTTCTCGCCACAATCGAGGACTTTGACCCCGTTAGCTGAAAGTTTTTTCGTCTCTGTCGTGACCGACCTTGCGGGGATCGTCAGAATACCGATGGGCAACCGTTGTACAACAACAATTCTACGGTGAATTGCATCAATGAGAACATCTTACAAAACGAGATTAAATCCATCGGAGAGAATGACAAGAACCAACTCGGCCCCGGGACACGATCAGGAACCTTGGCAAAAATCACCCCTTTGTCGGGCAATCTGGGTATCCTGTCAAGCCATAACTTGACAGGATACTTCAAACCCCCGTCCGGTACTCGGCGAAACTTAGTAATTAGGTCCCGTCAGTCTTGGTTTCTATGGTTCGATAGACTTAACCATCGAGCAAGTCCACTCAACTAATTTCAGACGTCCAGCGTACGCTTACCTGAGTAAGTCACTCCGGCATGATCAGCCGTCGAATTACGGGATAGCCACTGGATCCCAGCGCAACTTCAACCCGTAGACCCTTACCCTGAAACCGTTCGATCCTCCGTCCCTTCCCTTCAGGAACGAAGTAGGACTCGATCGACGGATACCGTACACGCAAACCGCTGTTGTCGGTTTCCCGGTAGCGACCCCTTATAACAGCCTCATTCCGTCGAACTGAATCGGGATATTGACGCTGGATGTATTGAGCTTCCCAGACCGTGTCGGACCGCTGTAGCGTTACGTAGACCCTGTCGCCGTCCGAAACCTCATGTTCCCTGGCTTGAATAGTGTTTATATCGTAACGCAACTGGACGTAATCACCGCGGAATAGGCTTCTCGGATCGACCGGTTCGGTGGCCAGTCGTACAACTCTTCCGGTCGTTTTGACGGAATAGTGATAGCCCGCAAGGCCTAAAAGGAAAATGACCATGGACGCTAACACGGTAACAAAGCCGTAGAAACGGAGTTTCCCGGTCATTGATTGACCTCCATTCGGTCAATCATTCGGCGTCGAACGTACTCAAATACAAGGCTAACCAGGATCAGGACAATTCATATTGTCGCTGGATGTATTGAGCTTCCCAGACCGTGTCGGACCGCTGTAGCGTTACGTAGACCCTGTCGCCGTCCGAAACCTCATGTTCCCTGGCTTGAATAGTGTTTATATCGTAACGCAACTGGACGTAATCACCGCGGAATAGGCTTCTCGGATCGACCGGTTCGGTGGCCAGTCGTACAACTCTTCCGGTCGTTTTGACGGAATAGTGATAGCCCGCAAGGCCTAAAAGGAAAATGACCATGGACGCTAACACGGTAACAAAGCCGTAGAAACGGAGTTTCCCGGTCATTGATTGACCTCCATTCGGTCAATCATTCGGCGTCGAACGTACTCAAATACAAGGCTAACCAGGATCAGGACAATTCCGCCCGAAATAAAGAAAAACGATCGCGGCAATAACTTCCAGGTCATGTCAAAGTACCGGACCAGCGTCAGCAAACCAAAGACAAGTAGTCCGCCAACTAACGGACTGCGATCACCGTTTCTGTATCCTTTCACAATCAGGCCAAGTGAAACAAGATAACCCAGTATATTGACGGCAATCGCAAACCCGGTTGTCCCAAAACGCACAAACCAACCCCACCATGCCATAAAAAGCAGAAGAACTGATCCGGCTAAATCAATAACCGTTTCCACTCGACCGCCGGTTTGTACAGCAATTACAGTCACACTTGCAACCGTCAAACTTCCGAGAAGGAAAAATTTTACCAGTAACCATCCGCCAATGGGTTCAGGAGCAACCATAATGCTTAGATCCGCACCAAAATCGAACGAGTACGGCACC
>JBDGPI010000067.1:6904-15646 GCA_042219765.1 Salsurabacterium abyssinicum (SeqCode) | reverse complement strand
TGATTGGAGAACGTTTTCCGGCAGGGGATCCGGAGTGACATCACAAAGCATCCTCCAATCGTCGTGTTGCTCCTCCTTGGCCTGCTCTCTGGCACCGTCGATGGCCTCCAGCCAGGCGGGCTGATTGGAACGGTAATACTGCCGAATTACTTCCTTCGAAAGTTGATGCCCCTGAAAAGTAAAGCGGTTTTCGTCAAAGGTACCCACCACGTCCGCTACCTTAATCTCCCCACGATGGTAGAGACATTCGATTTTTCCGTCGTCGTGTGTCATCCCCGACAACTGGGCCCGTTCACACAGGTACTGGTTGACCGTGTGAGCCAAATCCTCGATGTTTTTGAGGTCGGCCCGGCCAGCGATCCTGGCAGCTTCCCCTCGGTCGAGGTAACGGTCCTTTTCCTCGTACTTCGTGGAAAACTCGACGATCGGTTCCTCGAGGCGGATTACCTCATCGGGCCAATCGTCGTAATTGAAACCAACATCGGAGGGATCCTTCCTGCGCCTCAGACTGGACCCTCTTGGAATCCGGTTCCGAAAGATAACCTCAAGTGGAATTAAGTAATTTTCGGCACCGTCACTATGGTAGCTTTCGTAATCGTAGCTCCCGTTTTTGTAAGGCAGTTCTGGCACCTGGGTCAGTTCAATGTTCATCCTCGAGGGCGGTTCGTCCACCTCGGCCAGAGGAACCGTGTTACCGTTGACGTCAATCCCCCGGTAATGCGTCGGTATCCCCTCATCCTCCAACATCTCAAAATTGTAAGCTCCCATGGTACAGAGAGTCGACCCTTTACCCGGAATGTGGTCTGGCATTTCTCCCCAATCAAACACCGAGTAGCGATCGGTAAAGAGAAAAGTACCTTTTCCGGTGTCCGTCCGGGTCGCCTGTTCCTCAACGAGAAAATCCTTGACACTGGTCATCGTAAACACCTGAATGAAGTAATCAAAAGTACGTCGCTCTTCAAAAACGTTCTATCCATTATAAACTCAGTCTACGTTCGTTGAAGTCGAACAATGGGAGGCCAGATCATGGAGGAGTTAAGTTTCTGGGGATGGGGTAAAAAATCCGAAGCCCCGGGAGAGGATGAACTGGAGTACCTGGCCGCACTAATTCAGGAGTACTTCGACGTTGATCCACCGGAGCCCGAACCGGCCCCTTCCCTGGAGTCCATCGATATCCCGGAACCACGCGTAGCAATCCCGGATAAGCTCAGTGAGTTTTCCACTCAGCGCAGACACCACCGTGCCCTGAACACCTTCGGACGGGGATTCCCGGACCTCGTTAGGGGGTTCAACGGTCAATTTGACCCCGCCCCTGACATGGTCATCATGCCCCAAACCGAGGATGACATACGACGCACAATGGACTGGGCCCAGACGAAGGACGCCGCGGTCGTACCAGTGGGAGGCGGTACCAACGTCGTCCGGGCCACCGAACCAGGGGCAGCCTCCGAAGACGTTACTATTGCCCTCAATACCAGGAACATGAATAGCGTGAAAGAAATCGACAACCGCTCCCAGACCGCTCTCATACAGGCCGGAGCCACGGGTCCTGAACTGGAGGATCAGTTAGGTCGTTCCGGATTCACCCTCAGGCATTATCCTCAGTCCTTCGAGTTTTCAACTCTCGGCGGCTGGATTGCAACCCGGGCCGGTGGACACTTTGCCACAGTTGAAACCCGCATTGACGACTTCATCAATCACACTCGAACCCTGACCCCGAGCGGAGCAATGGAAACCCGCTCACTTCCCTCCAGCGGAGCTGGACCCGAACCGGACTCGATGATGCTGGGATCGGAGGGGACCTTTGGAATAATTACCGAAGCGACTGTGAGGGTCCGAAAGGAACCAGAATACCGCTCCCGGGCCACGGTTGCCTTCGAGGACTTCAGCGACGGCGTTAGAGCATCCCGTGAGCTTGCGCGCAGTTCACTCAACCCCTCGAACGCAAGGTTACTGAGCCAGGAGGAGGTCCTTCTCTATCAGCTCTCTGATTCCATTACCAACCTCCTCTTCCTGGGTTTTGAATCCCCGTCCGTTCCCGTGGAAAGTGACCTCGAACGGGCCACGGAACTCTGCAGGAACTCCGGTGGTCGTGTCACGAACAAATCGGTTACGTCCCCGGAGAATTCGGACACTCGCAATGATTCGGAATCAAGCTGGCGCGAGGCTTTTTTCCGAGGCCCCTATCTCTTTAACGGACTCATTCAACTGGGCATGATAGTGGACACAATTGAAACCTGCTGCAGCTGGAGCCAGTTTGAGGACATGCATCAGTCGATTATGTCCGAAGCAAATCAAATTTTTGATGAAATAGCGAGCGGCGGGTTCATCACCTGTCGGTTCACCCACCTCTACCCGGAGGGACCGGCTCCCTACTATACTCTCATTGCACCTGGTAACGACCAGGCCCGGATCAAACAATGGCACAAACTCAAGGAGGCACTCTCCAGTACAATCAGTACCCACGGTGGTACCATTACCCACCATCACGCCGTGGGGCGAGTCCACAAACCATGGTACGAGGAAGAAACGCCCGAAATGTATCGAGAGTCCCTGTCGAAAGTCAAAACTGAACTGGATCCTGACGGAATGATGAACCCCGGTGTCCTCTTCGATGGTACCACGGATTGAACGGAATTTTTGCTCCAAACAAGTCGGGATTCGTCGATACTTAATAATAAGTTTGTCCCCAGCGAATGATGCAATAACAATTTCGAGGAAGGATTAAAAAAACATTGTCACCCGCTGCCTGGATACTGATTTTCTTTGTCCTTCTCATCATTGGCACCCCGGGAATTGTTCTACTAATGGAGAATGAATCCACGGCTGGATTAAGTGATAACGGATCAACTGACAGCTCCGACGGAGACGATCAAACCCAGCCGTCAGCGGAAGAATCCTCCCACGAATCAGCATCACGGAATGACTCCGAAGTCGAACAACAGAAATCACATCAGGGTGATTCCTTTGATGAAATAAATGAATCGGAGGAACCGACTCACGCACCCGAACGGGAACCAGATGAGCTGGAGGAGGAATCCGACCATTCGGAGCCCAGCCCCGAGACCGAAAGTCGGAATTTTAACGATAAATACAGTTTTCTTTATTCAATGGAACGGCCCGAAACATTTAAAACTCTTGAAAGCCCTCAGTTTAATCCCGAATCGCAAAGTCGCTACGATGACCGGGACGACCCCGATAAATCATCGAAGGACCTAAAAAAAGCCGTCGAGTGGCTTGATGAGGCAAGCACGGAGGCCATTCACCAGGCAGTCAAAAAAGAGGATTTTTTGGAGAGCCTGAAACAGTTCATTCAGGAACCCCGGGCAGCCGGGGCTGAATCGGTGGCCGAGACCCCGTGGCGAAATCGAGCTCCGAACTTGAGCCGACTGATTGGCGAACGGTTACTGGTTCTGGCACTGGGACTTAGTGCCGAGGGTCCCTATGAAATGAACGCACACAAGCAAGCTTTTGTTGAATTACTCAGTGAAAACTGGAACGACGACGGGCTGGATCATCCACTTGTTTATCAGAGTATAGGCCGAATGGGTCTTCTCACCTGTACCTCCTACGTAGATCTTCAGAAGCAATTAATAAACCTGATTCCGAGTCGTACGCCAAGATCCTCCAATCCGGGGGCTCTCGAACTGGGCCGGTATCACTCTCTATTACTCGCAACCGCCCCTGGTGAGACGTATCCTTTTCCTCGCAGCGACCGGGGCCTGTCACGTCTCTGGCACTGGGATGAACACAATCCCCCACTGGCCGAGTGGACCCTCCTGCCGGCGGTTCTTTCATCGCTATGGATCCACTACAACTTCCAGGAAGCGGAAACTGATCCCGCCAATGACTTCGGTGCCCTTCTGGGAAACTGGTGGGACGAAAATGAACCAAGCGAAGGACTGTTTGAATCGCAACCCGCCGTGTGGGAGGCTCTTCTGTTAACCGCTTGGGTCCTTATACCGGACCAGCATCTCATCTGGAATCAAATCGAAAACCGCTACGGTGAACTCAATTTCGAATCGGAGTCACTGGATGAGTTCACACTGACGGTGCTATCCTGGGTAGACGCCTACGAAGAGACGGGGGACCGTCCCGAACAAGCCCCGGGAAGCAATCAAATGCCTCCCTTAGAGTGGATCAAACCACTCCCATCCGACCTGATCAACGATTATTCTCAGCCGTCGTTTGATTTCCCGGAAACCTGGTGCAACGCTATGAGTGCCGTGAACGTGGAAGATCACATGGAGGAAGTTAAGGAAGACCAATAAGTGGTATCAGGACCCACCGTCAAGCTGGTTTAACCGGAAGAGGGATCGCTGATGACCGGGTTTTAGGTCAAGAGCCTTCTCGTAATGTCTTGTGGCAAGCCTGGTATTATCAAGATTCTCGTAAGTTCTGGCAAGAAAATAGTGATACTGGGCAACATCGGATTTTAGATCTATGGCTTGATTTAAATATTGTACGGCCAGTTGGAATTCGCCGATCAGGTAGTAACTTTTACCAATTTGAAAGAAGATATCCGGGGATTCAGGATCGAGGTCAAGAGCCATTTCCAGGAAGTTAAGCGCCTCCTGAAAATTCTCTTTACGAATTGCAGTATTTGCTTTTTCCAGGTAAGCCTGAGCACTTTCACCCTGTTCAACTGAAGGCGTACCCTTAGCTCCAACTACCGGTTTTCTGACCACCGGAGGAGTGTAGTTCGAAAGAAAGAAATCATAGCTGGCACCAGCGTTAAAGGTAATCTGATTGGTAAACTGAACTTCACCAAATAAATCCACGGTATCCGTCACCGGTAAGCGGGTATTCACAAAGAGACCCACCTCGGAACTTGCATCGCCGGTTCCTTCAACAAGTCGACCCCCATCACTCGTTCCCAGTATGTCGAATTCCGACTTTTTGTAATGAATCCCACCGACCAGTACAGTTTGTCCGAACACGCTGCGTCCTCCGAAGGCCAGTTGCATGTCGTTCTGAGTAATACGAGCTTGTTTGGGATCCGAATTAAGGGAAAAGAATTGAAAATCCGTGAACCAGTCGGCTCCAAACGTATTTTCAACCAGAACCCCGGATAGCCTCAGTCCTCCTCCCGCTCCAGGACTCCCCATCGCCTCCAGGGAATCCGAACCGCTCGTGAGCGTACCGTGATCCAATCGTCCCAGGCCCAGGTTAAAGCCGACTGTGAGATTATCTCCGATAACCAGGTCGTTTCGAATCAGGAAAAGAATTTGATTACCACTCTGAGCACTGGTGATTTTGCTGGAGCCAAAATCAATATTTCGATCGTACATCCGTCGTCCGGCCGTCAAGCTAACGGAGGGTTGGAAGTACAGATCGTTCTCGCCTGTGTGGGAGGGATTAACGGTAATCGCTCGCGCCGGGCCCGACCAAGCGAGAAGAGCGGCAAAAATTACCACTAACTGTAACCGGACGTTAGCACCAACACTCAAAGGCGGACAACTCCGATCAGGTATCGGTCAACTTTTTTCGGGAATCGTGAACTCCAGCAAGTAACTGAAATTTCAGTTAGAACACTCCAACCACGATACTGAAACTGTAGTGAGTCGTTATGATCCCAGCGTCAGTTAAGTCAATAGAATGGTACATTACCCAATAATACTCTAACCACGAATAGATTAACACGAATTCCCGGACCTCGAAGAACAACTTATAAACAAACGCAAGAACCGGACTGTTGAAATTCATCCATTATGATCGTTCCAGGATCAGGTGGGTACTATTGAAACACCGTCCTGAGGGGACAAAAAAAGTTCATTGGCGTTTTCGGATGAAATTCTTAAGTCGATACCACTTCAAGCATTCAGTAAACTTCGATCGTCACTTTCTCTAAATATAATGACACGGGTCATCAACGGTAAAGGATGAATTCCGTTACCCGATGATCCCTGAACTAAGGTGTCCCACTCTGGCTCGATGAACAGCTCCCATCACTTAAGAACCATATTGATCATCATTTCACAAGAAACAGTACCAGTCTTATTATTTCCCCGGGATTGCTATTATGAACCAGACATTAACCAGGTTAAGTAACCAGTCCGGTATTTTATCAATTCACAAACCGGTCGGTCCCACCAGCCGACAAGTGATTGACGAAGTTCAGCAAGTCCTCGGCAAGTGTAAAATCGGTCACGCCGGGACGCTTGATCCACTGGCCGAAGGCGTGCTGCCTCTGATGATTAATGAATCGACCAAGCTCGTATCCTACCTTCAGCAGGAACCAAAAACATATCGATTCAGGGCTCATTTTGACTATCGCTCCGAATCGCTTGATCTCGGTGAACCGGTTGAGGAGGTTCCTCTTACCACCCAGCCGACACCGGGTAGCGTCAAGTCAGCTCTGGAGGGGTTCGAGGGACAAATTCAGCAGGTCCCCCCCAAATATTCGGCTATAAAAAAGGACGGAAAGCCGCTCTACGAACGGGTTCGTGAATCGGAGGAGGTCTCCCCCGACGCTCGAACTGTTCATTGTCACGAAATAACCTTGATTGCTTACGACTTTCCGGGAATCACCCTCGAGGTCACCTGCGGGAAAGGTTTTTACATTCGTGCACTCGTCAGGGACATTGCCGGTCGATTAAATCTCAACGGTGGTGTCGTTACATCGTTGTTACGTACTCATTATGGTCCTTTTAACGAGACCAATTCAACCTACCTCCACCGCGACTGTCACTGGGACACCTACTTCCATCCACCGCGTAAAGCCGTCGAAAACTATCCTTTCGTGACCTGCTCCCGGAGTGAAGTCGTGAAAATTTCCCACGGCGACTGGATATCGAGGAGTCTAACCGGGGAAGAGTACGCCATGGCAGTAGGACCTGACCACAAACTCCACGCAATCCTGCAGTCAACGTCCGAGAGGGGAAAGGAACAATGGCGCCCTAAACGAGTTCTGAATCGTAACCCCCCCGAGGACAAACCTACCGGGAACCTCTGAAATCTTCCCTTGGAATCGAAAAAAGTTCTTATATGCTAGTTTTTACTCAATAAACTTTTGTATGGAGTGATTTGTCGTGGAACAAGGTAGAGTTAAGTGGTTCGATGATCAGAAGGGTTACGGCTTTGTTGAACAGGATGTCGGTGACGATCTCTTCGTCCATTATTCCGACATTCAGCAGGAAGGCTACAAGACGCTTTCCGAGGATCAGGTTGTCGAATTTGAAATTGAGGAAACGGAGAAAGGCCTTGCTGCCAAAAACGTTTCCATTGTCTCGGAGGCTGAAGATACCGGCTCGGAGTCCGAGGAAGCCGAAGTCGAGGACGACGGTGGATTCGGTGAGGAAGAATTCGGTGGGTCTGAAGAAGCCGAAGAAGAAGCCGGAGGTTTCAGTATCGAAGACGACCTTTAACTAACCCTTCCGATCGACGGCCGGTAACAACACAATCGGCCGTTATTTATGAAAGACGACTTCTAAGTACCGTCAGGTTTCCTCCAGGAGACCTGGCGGTATGGATGCATCTTTAACCATACATCTACTTACTTTAAGTGCCAGCCCATCCGTTTGTTTCTGCTCGTACATTCAAGATTTCTACCTGAATTGTCGAGTTTATCCCTACCGCCCCTGCAGTAACGTTCGTTTGAATGTTTTTATGCGTTGTGCGTTCCGGCCACCGTCTCCCTGTCCCACCCGTGAAACGGACCGCAAATCGATTCTGCAGCGGTCGGCGTTATCACTGGTTATCCGTATGGCGATGTCATCCTTAAATCCAAACCAGAAAGTCCGATCAACGGCTTCAATCCGTCCTTCGTTCCAGTTGGCTGCACCGATGGTCCACTCGAGCCTCCGGACCGTCGTCATAGACTGTTTGAAGCAATCGGTATAGGCCATCGATAACTCGATTGTGCTCAAATCGGAGTAAGCCTTACGGACTTTTCTGGAGTAGGAAGGCTTATCTGGTATCGGATTGTCGTCCGAGGAACGAAATTTCGATATGACTTTAAATTGGGGAGGCTTTTTCCAGTTTGTCGTAACATCATGGACCGGAGGTTTCTCACGCAGGTTCATCCAGGTTGATACCGGAAACCAGATCACCAGAGCCGATATCAAAGCCGCGGTTATGGATAGGGTGAAGCCCCTTGTATTGGACCGAAGCGGGAAGGTTATCCAGACTCCGGCAAGGGCCATAACGCCGGAAATCCCGGCTCCGTAAACGCAGAACCGGAGGATTGAAAATCCCGTTTTGAAATGTATGTATCCAGTGCGAACCGACAGGGTAAATCCGAGTGCGGAAATTCCAATCAAAAAAGAAACGATAAACGCCAGCGAAGCAAGGGTGGACCGGCGGGGAACTCTGTGCACCTCGGCCACTCGGTTAACAACATCCTTCAACCCTTCCAGAGGCACGTTATCACCTGCAATAATTAATTGGTGTTCGTAAATCCCTGGTTCCGAAAAAGTGATTCTACCGTTCCTTTAATCTCAGGGGTCTGCGACAGACCGTACACTTCGCTAATTCTGATCGAATCGTTGTAAAGTCGATTATTTATGAGTTCTTTCTGGTTACTAACGTGCTTGAGATCCACGGTATACGGTTCGTTTATTTGATTGTCGTCCCCCCGCTTAATCACAATTACGACAGGTCTGCGGAGCTCCTCCGGATGGTTTCGAAAGACAATTCCAAGGTCCTGGTTGTTCAATCGGACAAGACATCCCACGGGGAAAATACCGAGTGACCGAATCATGCCTTTGAGTATGCTGCGAGTCTCAGGATAATCGGCAAAGG
>JBDGPI010000067.1:6641-6872 GCA_042219765.1 Salsurabacterium abyssinicum (SeqCode) | reverse complement strand
CCTCCAGCGGATCGACTGGAGCCTGGTATGCCCTCGGGGCTGTCAGAGCTTCGTAAACGTCAAAGACCGAAACGATACGGGCAAACTGATGGATGCTGGTGCATCCCTCCGGGTAGCCCGAACCATCGGGGCGTTCATGGTGTTGATAGGCAATCGATTGATAGAGTTCCTTGACCGAAGCCTCTTCCAGAATCGATGCTCCCCATTTCGGGTGCTTGTAGACCTCCTGCC
>JBDGPI010000067.1:230-6631 GCA_042219765.1 Salsurabacterium abyssinicum (SeqCode) | reverse complement strand
TGTTGAGAGGCAATTTTTCGTGGGATTTCCCCGGCGTTTTGCTCGGAAAGAATCCGACGGCCTTTCCCGGGGTGTTTACGAACAACTTCCCACTCTTTGTCGCTAAGCTCGCCGTCTTTCTCAACCATCTTTCGGGAAAACCGTGTTTTGCCTATATCATGCAGGAGACTTCCGAGTCCGAGATCGAGAAGTTCCCCACGACTCATACCCGCCCAATTTCCGTAAACCATAGTGTAAATGGCCACATTCAGGCTGTGGTTGAGTGTAACCTCGTCGTAGTGTTCCACCTGGGTTAAGACACTCACACTGGCAGGGGCCTCGCTTGTGAATTCAATCAGCTGATCCAGGTATGGATTCAGCCGTTCGAAACCATTTAAATCCTGATAACCACCGGTATGAGCCTCCTCCAGCAAAGTACCAAGTTCATCCGCTGCCTCACGGTAAACTTTCTGAGTACGATCCAGTTGAGTCGACAACTGATCGAGTTCCCGGGAAAGAACCTCCTCGGGATCAAGGCTTACCTCGTCCCTGGTTGTTTCTTCCTCTGCCTCGGTGGCAACGGACTCCTTGGCGGGAACCAGACAGTACTTCAACCCGACTTCCTTTAACCTCTCGAGTTCATCTTCACTATCGACGATATAGTCGGTTAACAGCAGGTTATCGTCATCGGTGAATCCTTTCTTAACGTACTGGCCGACCTCGAGGTTTCTGGCACTGATCCGTTTACTCAATAGTTTGAATCACCAGGGCGGTATGGCTCAAAGAAAATCAGTCTGGGGTAACGTCTCTATGGCCTGGAACAGAGCTTGAGCTTTCTCCCGTGTTTCCTCGTACTCCCTGTCCGGACGGGAATCAGCTACTATACCAGCCCCAGCCTGGACGTGAAATTGGTCGTCCTGTGCCAGTATTGTTCTTATAACGATACAGGTATCAAGGTTTTCCTGAAAACTTATGTACCCCACAGCACCGGCATAGGGCCCCCTGCGAGACGGCTCAAGTTCCTCAATGATCTGCATTGCCCTGACTTTCGGAGCTCCAGTTACGGTACCGGCCGGAAAGGCGGCCTCCAGTACGTCGATTGAATCACACTTCGATTTCAGAGTTCCTTCAACGTTAGAAACCATGTGCATGACGTGCGAGTAACGTTCAATCGTATTCTGCTCGGTTACCGTGACGCTACCAGGGTTGGAAACTCTTCCGATGTCATTCCTACCAAGATCCACCAGCATTGTATGTTCCGCCAGTTCTTTCTGGTCCGACAAGAGATCCTGCTCGAGGGTCTTGTCCTCCTCGGGAGTCCCGCCGCGGCGACGCGTTCCTGCTATTGGCCGGACCCGTACTTTGTCCCCCTCTTTCTGGACGAGGATTTCCGGGGATGACCCGACGAGCTGATACTCCCCATAATCAAGGTAAAACATGTATGGTGAGGGATTGAGACTCCGAAGGCGCCGGTAAAGGTTAAAGGGGTGATTAGCGTCGGACACCGTAAATCGTTGAGAAATAACCGCCTGAAAGATATCGCCGCTCCTGATGTATTCTTTCGTACTTTCAACAGCCTCCTGAAATTCCTGACGCTCGAAATTCGATCGGAGCCGGTCCTCGAACGGACGGTCATCCTCTACGATGTCCGGAGCCTCAGTAGGAGCCCTGAGGTCTTCAACGAGTGCCTCCAGCTCTCGGTCAACGCGGCGGTAGTCCTCCTTCAAGGATCCGTCCGCATAAAGGTGACCCACGAGGTATATGGTCCGTTTTACGTGGTCAAAAATTACCATTTTATCGACCAGAAACATCCGAAGGTCACTGAAATCGTATTCTTTGGTCGGTGGTTTAACAGCCACCTTATTCTCTATGTAATGGACCATTTCGTAGCCGAGGTAGCCGACCAACCCTCCGGTGAAATCCGGTAGTTCATCGGGTGAGGGAGCATTCCACCGCTGAATAAGTTCCCGAAGAGCATCCAGGGGATTACTGGCATTAATGTCGGGAAGCCTATCCCCACTGGTTGTCAGTTCACCGTTCCGCCAGTAAACCTCTCCCCTGGGGTCCACCCCGAGGAAAGAATAACGGGCTAACTGATCACCTTTCTCAACACTTTCAAGCAAGAATCCCTCCCGACGAGCGGAACGGGATAGGTTCAGATAAGCCGAAACCGGCGTAAGCGTATCGGAGACAAAACTGCGGTAGACGGGAACACAGTAATGATCCTCGAGACGGTCCGCAACCCGTTCGGGCGGGGGATTTAACATGGTTAGTCCAGTAACCGCCGGCTCAGTTCGCCAGCCAGCTCATCCAGGTCGATCTCGTGCTGGTGAAGTAAAACCAGAAGATGATAGAGGGTATCGGAGATTTCTTGCTTCAGGTCGGACCGGTCGTCGTTTTTGGCCGCAAGTATTAGTTCGGTTGCCTCTTCACCAATTTTTTCAAGGACAGTATCCTGCGGGGTTTTGTCGTCATCTCCCTCAAGCATGGATACCGTATAGGAGCCATCCGGGCGATCCCTGTCCCGCCGGTCAACTATCCCGGCGATTTCCCCGAGAACGCCCCCCAGTGAATGATCGGGAAACGGTTCGGTGGTTTGCCACTCCTCCTGGTCGTTATTCCATTCGTTGAAGAAACAATTGCGTTCCCCGGTGTGGCAGGCGTCACCGGTCTGTTCGACCAGGAGGAGGATAGTATCCTGATCGCAGTCAGTTTTTAATTCCTTAACCCGTTGGGTGTTGCCGCTTGTCTCGCCTTTCTTCCAGAGTTCCTGCCGGCTTCGACTCCAATAGTGCGCAAAACCCGTTTCAATCGTTTTTCGCAGGGACTCTTCGTTCATGTAGGCCAGCATCCGAATTTCACCCGTCGAGTAATCCTGGGTGATAGCGGGTATCAAACCCTTATCGTTAAACGTCAGTGGCTCAATCAGACTGTCGGCGGAGGTCATCAGTTTGAATCCCCTTCGTTCCAGATCGGTCGAATCGAAATATTTTGCTGACGACAGTATTCCTTGACCTCGGGTACGGGATGTTGGTCGTAGTGGAAGACGGACGCTGCCAGTGCGGCGGATACTCCGGTTTCCCGGAAAACTTCCGAAAAGTGCTGGAGGGTACCGGCTCCCCCGCTGGCAATCACTGGTATGTCAACACGTTGCGTGACCTTGTTCAGGAGTGGTAGGTCGTATCCGTCCTGCGTACCATCAGCATCCATACTGGTCAGTAAAATTTCACCACCACCACGCTTTTCAATTAACCCAATCAGCAACTCTGAGATCCCTTTCTTTCCGTCCGCCGTGCGTGAATACGGACCACTCGTCCTCCCCCGTTTTTTTGCCGTCAACGGCCACTACAATGCATTGTGTCCCGAACATCTCCGCTCCTTTTTCAATCAATTCCGGATTTTCCACGGCAGCCGTGTTGATGGCAACCTTATCGGAACCAGCGGCAAGAATTGCCCGCATATCATCCGTGGACCGTAACCCCCCACCCACGGTCAGGGGCATGTATATCTCTTCTGCCGTTGCTCGGACTGTTTCTTTCATAATTTCCCGTTTGTCGGAGGATGCCGTAATATCAAGGAAGACAAGTTCATCGGCCTCCTGCCGATCGTACTGCCTCGCCACTTCCACGGGATCGCCCGCATCCTTCAGATCCTTGAAGTTGACCCCTTTGACAACCCGACCGTCATCAACGTCCAGACAGGGAATGATTCGTTTTTTAAGCATGCCGTCGACACCTCCTTATCCATCCTGGTAAACGATTCTCCGTTAAAAGGGAGTATATTTTTAAATCGAATTGATAGCCATAAAACACGCTGGACTAGAATCCCCTTTCGCAGACTACTGGACAAAAAAGAATTTACTTTATCCGCGGACGTAATATCAATCAGCGTCCGAAAGTATTGTTTGTGCCTGCTCAAGGGTAAATCGTTCCTCGTAGAGTGCCCGACCGACGATTATTCCTTTCAGACGAGGATGACTAATCTCATTCAATTTTCGAATGTGATCGAGCGAACCAATGCCCCCTGAAGCAATTACTTCCAGCTCCGAGGATTCGAGCACGGCCTGTGTCCCACTGTAATCAGGGCCCTCCGCGGTTCCGTCACGCTCGACGTCAGTGTAGATAACGGTTCCGATGCCGACTGATTCCAACGTATCAACCCACTCGTCGCGCTGGTACTGGGAGGCCTCCTCCCAACCTCTTGTGAGTACGATGTCATCCCTGCAGTCCATCCCCGCGTAGATACTTTCAACTCCAAATTCCTGCACAAGGTTCTCGAGAAGAGCCGGATCCTTTATACCGGCGGTACCAACGATGACCGATTCGGCACCGGCGGATAAGATTTCGTCAACGCTCTCCCGGCTTCGCAATCCCCCTCCAACCTGACAGGGAATTGAAACCTCACGGAGGATTTCCTTAATAACACTTTTATTAGCACTTTCTTCCTCGAAAGCACCGTCAAGATCGACAAGGTGAAGCCTCTCTGCGCCCTGGTCCACCCAATGACGGGCCATTTCCAATGGGTTGGTGCTGTATTGGGTTGATTTGTCCTTCCGTCCCTTTAAGAGACGCACACAGTCACCCGATTGGAGGTCAATGGCTGGAATAAGTTTCATTGCTTACATCAGTCCACGTTTTCAGGTGTACTGCTTCAGGTACGTGCTCAGAAGATTCAACCCGGCGTACTGGCTTTTTTCAGGGTGGAATTGTACTCCCAGGATAGAGTCCTGAGCCACCGCCGAACAGAAGCTACTTCCATAGTCCGTCCAACCGGCGGCAATAGTTTCATTTTCCGGTTCGGGGAAGTACGAGTGAACGAAATAATAACAGGGACTATCCGAGCGCTGCGGATCGTATCGCAGACCGTTATTAACCCATTCAACCTCGTTCCAGCCCATGTGAGGAATCGGTGAAACATCACGGAAACGACGGCACTGACCGGAAAAGTGACCGAATCCTTCCCGGGTGCCTTCCTGGCTGCCCTCAAAGAGAAGCTGAAACCCCAGACAGATTCCCAGATAGGGATTGGAATTGGCAAGGTGCTTCAGTGTAACCGACCATAGATCGTTCTCCTTGATGTTCTCAACGGCCCGATCGAATGCCCCGACCCCGGGAACAATCAAAACATCGGCCTGCTGGACGGTTGTAGGATCGCCGGAAATTTGGGCTTCGTGTCCGGTTTCTTCAATACCCTTCTGGACGGATCGAAGATTACCCATCCCGTAATCCATTATCACAGTGGTCATGATTGCAGCACCCTAACTATCCAAGGTTCCTTTCGTGGACGGAATCGATGAGTCCACTTGTGCAACCCCCTGTCGGTAGACACGGGCTACAGCTTTAAAAACCGCCTCGAGCATGTGGTGTCGGTTACCTTCCTTGAGCAGATCGATGTGGAGAGTTGACCCACTCTGCACCGTAAATCCACGAAAAAATTCCGGGACAACTTCGAGCGGAAATCCCTCGACATCCCCGTCTATGGGTAACCCATAATCCAGGTAACCACGTCCACTAATATCGAGGGAAACCCGCACTAAGACCTCGTCGAACGGAAGCGTGATACTTGCGTAGCGTCGGATTCCTTTGCGATCCCCCAGGGCTTCGTCAAAAGCCTTCCCAAGGGTTATTCCAACGTCCTCCACCAGGTGATGGGAATCCACCTCGGTATCACCATCCGATTCCACTCGGACCGCAATCCCGGAATGTTTCCCGAGCTGTTCGAGCATGTGGTCGAAAAACGGTACCGAGGTATCAATCCTGGGTTCGTTATAGTTGTCGAGTTCCACTTCCACATCAACGCTGGTTTCTTTAGTACTTCGAGAAATCCGCCCAGTTCGGGACATTCTAACGCTCCACCTCCAGAATTGGCATTAAAAGGTCGACTCGTCCTGGTGTAAATAGATCAACCCCGAGCCAGCACTAAATTATACAGGCCTAACCAAAACCAGTTGCCGGAGAACTTTCCCGGGTTTGAAAGTTAAAATCCCACATCGTGAGTCGGGTAGTACAAGGCCTGTTGTTTGAAATTAAAACCAGAATAAATTACTCAGTTTCCGAGCGGACACTGACACTGCTTCGATGCGCGTCCAGAGATTCCAGGGAAGCCAGTGCTTCGGTCGGTTCCCGGAGTCGTTGATAACCCGATTCGCTAAAGGACATGAACGATTGTGATTTCATAAACGTTTTAACGGACAGCGGACTGAAGAACCGGGCCGTCCCACCGGTAGGTAGTGTGTGGCTGGGTCCGGCAGTATAATCCCCCAGTGGTTCAGGACTATGATTTCCGGAAAAGACGGCACCGGCATTCCGGCATTTCCGCGCCAGCGCATCGGGGGCTGTGACGTGAAGTTCAAGGTGTTCCGGTCCAAGTTCATTGGCCCACTCGACAGCTTCATCTAAATCATCGGTTTCAATGAGAGCGGA
>JBDGPI010000067.1:0-220 GCA_042219765.1 Salsurabacterium abyssinicum (SeqCode) | reverse complement strand
AGATCATTGCTCAGGTTGACGGCATGCAATAGGTCATCCGCCACGATGAGTTCCGATTCTTCCAGTGCCTCGGCGACAGGATCTGGATTCGGATGATCCGAAAGTCGACTCTCGACGGAATCCTCCACTTCGTCAAGTAACTTCGAATCCGGACTAATGGCATACACACGGGATTTCGGGTCGTGCTCGGCCTGGGAAAGTAAATCGGCGGCAATCCAGT
>JBDGPI010000066.1:12591-12861 GCA_042219765.1 Salsurabacterium abyssinicum (SeqCode) | reverse complement strand
CAGTCATTGACGTGAAACTGCCGGCGAAAGGTCGTAAACCCGTGGTCGGACACGATTAAAATCGGGGTTTCATCCGAGACGGAGTTCATAACCTCCCCCAGGATTTCATCCATCTTCCGATACACGTTCGGAATCGCCTGTTTGGCTCGACTCCCGGGATCCTCGTCATAAAGGGGATGTTTTGGATCACGGTATCGCCAGAACAAATGCTGGATGCGATCGATGGTATCGAACACGCCTACAATCAACCCGGACTGCTGACGATGGAGT
>JBDGPI010000066.1:8868-12581 GCA_042219765.1 Salsurabacterium abyssinicum (SeqCode) | reverse complement strand
CCTGGTAAGCCTGCTCGAGAAACACCGTATCCGATATATTTTCCTCCTTGAGTGCCTTGTCATCCTGGGCCATCCCCATTGTGTAATAAAATCCGATCCGCTTCGCCAGGTGATTGGAATAGGATTCGGGGTGACTGATTGCCATCACCGGATCCTTCGGATTGATCTGGATGGGTGTCATGTACAGTTCCAACGGGTCGAGTTGATTCAGGTGAAACCGTACAACCCCGGTCACGTTCATCCCCAATCCAAGGGGAAACCGGAGTTTTTTCCATTCACTCCACTCTCCCGGCTTCAAAGCAAACTCATCAACCCGGTCAATTTTTATGAGAACCGTATCCGCCGATCGTTCCAAATTCAACTTCAACCGGGTCGGCTTAGGACGATCCAATAATGTGTTAGTGGGGCCTTCAATACTCGAATTGGCGGAGTCATTAATAAATCGAAGAGCATGGATATTCCCCGAACTTCGTTCATCACGAGAGGGGGGATCTTCCGTCCAAAACGAGTACGAACCCTGAGTTCCCTTCAAATCAGGTGCACCGAGTCCGGAAATCATACGTCCGCTTACCTGTTCGGGAGGGAACGTCACGGGGACTTTGATCATGGTAGAGGTGATACCCTGCTCGGAAGTAATCTCCCAAAAAGGGGTTCCCTGTCGCTTCGATGTGTAATTAGGCGGGGCCAGGGGAATGTTGTACGACCCCGGTATATTGAGGTTCGACGGTAGGTTCAAAAACATCTCGGCCGACTCGATGGTGGTAAATAGTTCAGGTCCGTAGGTCTCGGGATCCCGACCAATAAAACCCAACACACCATGTCGTCCCGGGTTACTTCCCGTGATGAAGCTAGCCCAGCTCGTGGGACTGATCGGGGGGTTGGGTACCTTGAGATTTTGCAGTTCCCCACGTTCCATAAGACGCTTAAAATTGGGTAACTCACCGCGGGAAGCCATGTCCCGAACAATATCGGGGTCCAGACCATCCATTCCCAGTACCACAAACCGTGGATGGGCGGGACCCGACCACCAGGCCACCACATACGAACCGGCCAACCAAATCAATCCCAGGGCAACGGCGACGTAAACCAGGTATCGCACGGATTCGACCGGGATGATCATGCGAAAAAACTTCCGCGTCCATTTAAATGGAACAACGAGTACGGTAGCAAACACCACAATGGCCGATAAAATGAGCACCAAAAACGTGGAGAAAAACGCGAACCCGGCTCCGGGACCAACGTAGGAAAAGGGAATAAGAACGGTAGGAAAATTCACAAGTATAGCTCCTGTTTCTAATATGCAACCGGCGTATTTTTATCGTTTCATAAGTTTCATGAACTTGTTCCGGGAGATATAACTCCCACAAACCGGTAATTCCACTCGAGCCTTTATCGCTCAAAGACTTGATAAAGAACCATCTGGTAAAAAAATGAACCAAGGCCGATCATGTATTACGGTCTTCTAACGTAACGGCCTGTGAACGAATTTTCAATTACATTACGAATCTCGTGGATTCGTGTAGTTACCGATCCCTCTATTTTTTTGAAGAAGATGAAATACTTGATTTCCACAGTAACGATTATTTTACCGATGAAAATCAGATTCTGAACTTCGTGAAATCAGTTCCCCGAATTCGAAGACGACCCCCGTTCAAAAGCACTTACTACGCCGCTTGAGAGTCGGAATGATTTCGGAAAGTACCGATGACACCCAAGTGAATAAAATCGGCTTCGAGGTTTGTTCCGTTTAACCAAAAAACCCTGTTGAACCCGTAACGTTTACGAAGTCTCTTCTGTAACAAACCACAACTCAAACAGGCAAACTCCACACATCCAAACGGTGGGGACCGTAATTGCCATACCAGACAGGTAAAATAAATAGGAGGTCCAACCCGGACCATACCGAACGAGCCAGGGGGCTGCTACTTCAACCAGCAAACCAACGAACGTCAGAATCGTCATGATCACCTTGAGCGTGTTGGATTGTTGGGTCAGGAAATACAAATGCACCAGGGCCAAATATACTACGGGCATTATATAAAGGTGAAAATGGGCCGTCTCCAGAAGTTCCCTGTAGGACTTTTTAACGTACATTGTGCGCGCGTCCATGTCCCCGGAATTACCCTGATAGTAATCCGCGGCCGTACTGGCAGAAAAGTCGAATTGATTGTGGTATAAAGCAATACTGGAAGCGAGACCCAACAACATAAATAACAAAAAGAAACTCAACGCCAGTTTCATAGGAAGCGTGTAGGAACCGAGTTGCCATCGATCCCCGGCCAGGTAACGCATCAACGGTCATCTCCCATCGTTGAATGAATAACAAGGATGCTGTTATCCAAATACCATTGGTATCATGAACGGGCTTTGTAGAAACCCTCTACGTAACAGGGGGAACTTGGGACTTGCGACACTCCCCCTTGACTCGCCTCCAGCGAGTCTCCGAGGGATCTGAATGTGAGGACGCCCCGTCCATGGGGCTCAAATTCAGATCAAGCCGCTTACGCAAGCCCCAATTCCCTTACAACACCGTTAAAGGAGATTCAAAACAGAGTTTCTACAGAGCCAATCAACATCAAGTATAACGAAGCAGCACAGGAGGTCGTATAATGGACTTCCTTATTCCTTCGTCAGACCCTTTGTTCGAAGCATACCAAGTACTTTCCGGGTTCCACGGGCAATCGATTTTGCCGAAATAGTGGCCCCGGAAATATGTACGACATCCACGTTGACGCGGAATTCACTGTCCTGAAGACTCCGGTTTTCAAATTGTCGCATGAAACGACGTTGTTTAACCTCACCCCCGTGAGGCTCACGGTATACCAGTAAATCAATCCGATGAACGGTCCCGTCCCGGTTTATCCCGTACATGAGATCCATGTACTCGTGTTGGCCGGGTTGCTGTAGAAACACGGCAAATCGGTACGGTTCATCCGAATCCGGAGAAAAAATTTGGTGAATGACATGGGTATCGGTATGGAATCGCACCCGCCATTGATCGAATATACGACGCTGGTCCGAATCCGTTAAAACCATCGTGTCTGCTTGAACTACATCTTCGGGGGAACGTTTTTGCTTCTGGATTGCCTGTTGTTTGGTCATGTAACGCCGAGCGTAAAACTTGGATTCCTTCGCCGCCTGGGCCCCATTACTCACCATCATAAATCCGGCCATGATAACTCCAATTGTAACAACCAGTTTCCGGAATCCGGAATCAAGCGAAACTGATTTGGTATGTGGAACTTTCAATATTTAAATCACCGTGTTTAATCCTCGTACAAGAATTTTCTTCAATACATCTAAGAATTGGGTTCGTTGCTCGTCTCATGATTTTCAATCGAGAAGCGTGGATCACTCAGTCTTACGTTTTCTTGACGTGAAGAGATCCAAGTATAAAAACTTTTCAACCAAGCCAAAAATCACAAAAACGTATGATGGGTTTCGTCAGTCAATCCTGAGGATGAGATCATCATCAGATGCCTCGTCCTCAATGATTTAATCAAGCATGGTAAAATCCCCGGCATTGTAACGAAATTCATAAAAAAAGGGTGGATCCGCTAATCGCGGATCCACCCCGAACCTGGGTTAGAAGATCCTCCGGGTAGAGAACCTATTCACTTAGAATCCAAGGACCATTCCAAATCCTACGCGGTCCTGGTCTTCGGCCCCCGACCTCGACTGGTTGTCCATGTCGTAGCTGGCTTTGAACGCCA
>JBDGPI010000066.1:4588-8858 GCA_042219765.1 Salsurabacterium abyssinicum (SeqCode) | reverse complement strand
CTCGACAGGACGGTAATTAATTCCCAGTGAGGTGTAGGAGTAATCACGCTCGGCTGTCTGGGCTCCGGAGGACGCCTCGTCAAACGTGAGGTCCTCGTACCGAGCCAGAGCAGTAAACGTCGGGTTGTCAAAACCCCGCGCTATAAAGGAATTGTACAGGGCCGAAGGAAAGAAGTGGTATCCGACTTCCAGATAACCACCGGAACCACCTTTCAGACCGTTTACGGTGCTTCCACCGGCACCGGGTCCGGACTGCTGGTCCTTATCAACGGTCACGTACTCTCCTTTTAAATCCCAGGGACCTTGAGTGTGACTGAAGTCAAACGCTGCAAACGTAATCTCATTGTCCTGGGAACTACTGGCCGCATTGTACTTGGTCTGGTAACCGGAGACGGCAAGATCGGTTCCAAGCATCGGGGAGTAAACAAACCGTCCCCAGTATGCTTTGCTACCGTTGCCGTCGGCCTCGGAGAGATTGCCACCATCCTCGATCATGGCTTCAAATTCGGATACATCACCAAGGGCTTCCGTGTCGGCACTGTTCAATCCGTTACTAATACCAACCTGGTAAGAGATGTTCTTACCAATACTTCCGTTAAAACCAATTCCCGACTCATACCAGGTCGTCGGAATCAGCGTACCATCCATCTGCGGACGGAACACAAAATCTCGTAGATTTCCGTCGTGCTTGAGATTGAGTCGCCCCACCGGGATCAGGTCGATACCGGCACGGAGATTGTGGTTGTCATTAATGGCAAACTCCAGCCAGGATTGCTCTAAACCGACGAATTCGGATCCATGCTCTATCTCCAGTTCATTAAAGAACCGAAGACGCTCATGGGGCTGGACGCCAAAAAACAGGATCGTCCGGTGGACGTCAAAATTCCCATGGCCGGCATCACCGGAAATTGACTCCTTATCGGAGTACTCAAATTCGTAGTATCCACCCCACGTAACGTTATTCGAAAGTTCGTTCGGTGTACGGGGGGCTTCCGCCGACAGGACCGGAGTAGCGGCCAGGCCGACGATTAACAAAACACTCACAATGTAACGTAACTTCACTGTCATACCTCCTTAAAAAAATTAATTCATTCCATTACATCACAATCAAACCATTCACATCGCCAACACTTATGATCGCTCGACGATGGATTCAACCACCTCCCATTGTTTTGAGTTTTCGGGATTACGTTGTCGTTATTGAACCGACTTACAAATATTTGCTCATTAACTCAACACAACTCTTAACAAGGGTCTCGGGCCGGTCCGTCATGGTCCGGACCGGCCACGTAAGACCCTCTGAAAGGAATAATGGTCCACGTTTGTAATCGCACCCCGACGCAGTACCACTTTAGTGTGTCCGCGTGGCGACACAATTTTCCCTTACAAGCTGACGACTACGTTCTTTGAAATTTAAGACGTTAAATAGAAGTGCCGAAAAGGAGGGACTGAACCCGTTGCCTCAGTTCGGACACTTCATTATGACCACGGAAGGATCTTCAAATACCCGTTTAGTTGAAATTGAGTCTCAATTATTACTACTTTCCGTTAATACTGTACCGCTTCTGTAAAACCTGTCAAGATGGGTTTTTCGGAAAACTACCGAATAAACCGGATCGATTGAATTTCGGGAAACCTGGACCGAACACGGGATCGCAAACCCGGATCCACAAGGAGGGCCGTGCTCACTGCGTCCGACACCCAGCCTTCCCGTGCAAAAACAGCGACGGCCATCGAACGTTCAACGACCTGACCGGTCCGGGGATCCACGACGTGACCCGTGTCCGTTTGAACACCTTGCTGGCTGACGGAAAGCACCGATTGCTTCAGGAACACAGGATCGTCCGTACCCACGATCTTCACGGGCCAGCCCTTCGAATTACCCGGGGAATTCCCCGCGTAAAAACTACGGCCCAACCGAATAAAAAATTTACGGAAACCATGGGCGATCAACTGTTCCCGGGCGCGATCCAGGGCATACCCTTTTGCAATGCCCCCGGCATCCAACCCGTGAGAAACAGACGGTGAGGATAGTCGTGATAAAATGGAATTAGTATGAATTTGGCATGTGCTTAACCCCGGCTTCACCGGAACCCGTGTCCCGGGAAACTCGGGTTTTAAACCGTCTCGCTGTCCATACGCCAAGACATTCAGTGAAAATGCTCCACGAGTTGCACGCTCAGCCCGACAGGATAAATCCACCAGGTCAATAAGCCAGGGATCCACGGATACCGATCGATGACCGGCCCAGCGATTAAACCGATTCATGTCGGAATGGGGCTTGTACACCGTCATAGTCCGATTCACTCGATCAAAGACATCGCGAACGTCCTCAATAGCACGATCGGCTTTGTCCTCACGTGTCGTGTCAATGATCACCTCCGCGAAAGTACCCATTGTCGGCCAGGACCGACTCACGCGAGAATCAACCGGGCGAGGACTACCAATGATGATAACGACACATAACAGGGCTATTACAATCCGTTGAACATTCCGATCAACAGATAAATTTCGGACCCATGACACCCACAATCTACCCATGCGGACTCCCACCAATCCCATGCCAGTGTCTTTCTAAAACGAGCGTTTTAAATAGATTTGAAACGATGTCAGTTGCCGGCGCGGGATGTATTCAAATGGGAGAAATCGGCCATCATAAGAGCCACTTCCCCGGGGCCGGTTTTCGCCAACCACAACAACTGATTCGGGTTAAGGTGAGATGTTTCAACGTCCAGTATACGGTCAGCCTGTTGCCCGAACGTTTCTACCGACACCAAACTTTGGTTGTTGACCTGAAACAGCTCGAGAAAGCCTGCCTGTTGCTCCGTGAACATCTGCTGTGCTCCCCCCCGGTAGGAAGAATTCTTAGCCACGGCAAGCAAATCACCATTTCCCAATAACACGGGGGCAAGCCGGAGGGACTCCCGGCTTCGATCCGACCGACCTGATTTTATAATTTTATTCAAGGTACCGTACTGTGAATCCACTTCATCCAGTATGGTTTTTCCATCAACGTAATGCATCGAACCATTGTTATCGAGGTAAACCCATTTCCCGTTGTTGTGTTGAACCAGACTGGTTAACCGGGGTTCTCCCGTAAATGGAAGCGGGGCGGAAGACACCTCAAATTGACCGCCGGTTTTCACGTGGTAGATTGCATCTTTCCATAGTTCCCCCGGTGGAATCCCCTGTTGATAAAGTCGTCCGTCGACGGGACGAACGAGTTTCAAATCAAATGTGCGTATTTCACGCAACTGAAACCGATTCTCACCGGGCTGAATACCATACAACGTCGTTCGAAAATTAGGACCGTGTTTGTAAAAGACGGAAAGCAAGACAAAATCCGGACGGGACGGGAAAGGAGAAATTTCAACTTCGTAGATTTCCCCCGGTATACGCTTCGAAAACGCCCCTGGAAGCAATCCACCGGTTAACCCCGTTTGGAGATGGATTTTCTTGGAATCCGCCACCACCCACAAAACGTCCTCCTGAAACGATGTCACTTCAAACCGCAGTGACTCCCCCTGCCCCGACCATAACTTCTCGGGTTCAACCTGAATTTGCTTTTGTTTGACCGATTTCTCGGACGATTGTTTGTATTCACCAAAATCTACTGCCCCCAGAGGGAGAACACTCCCCATCAATAGCCCCATAGCAATCATCAAAATGGCACGAAATTTACACCGACCAGGATCAAACATGAATACCTTTTTCCCTTATATAAAATGAGTCTCAATAATTTTGATGGTATATACTATCAATACGTCAGGGAAGTAAAAGATTACCGGTAAAGCTGATTCAATCGATAGGTGTTAAACCCCAACAAAAGGAGAGCAAACGCGGAAAACAAAAAATTAAACAACGCATCAATCCATCGGCCTCGTATCATACCGGATATCACGGAAATGGGGCCGACAAAGACCATGACAAAAAATAAACATCCGTTTAGGTACAACAAAAACTTTTTACCGGTTTGTATGTGTTCACGAAGAGACTGAGTTTGAACCAAAACTATTACACCGGCTAGAATTGTAAGACCTTCCAATATAGGGAGGGTTGAAACGGGACCTCCCCGCAGGACCATCGAGATTACCGGGTGAACAAGCAGTGTAAAACCGGTTAAGTACAAACAGGCTTCAAGCGTCCCGACATTAAACTGTTCCGGCATGACAACCGACCCTTTTAGCAAACTTTCTACCGAGTCAGCCAGAATTTTCCATTAGACCTTTATTTATTTCGACTCTTTTAAATAAAGAAAATTTGCCTACTT
>JBDGPI010000066.1:0-4578 GCA_042219765.1 Salsurabacterium abyssinicum (SeqCode) | reverse complement strand
AAATCCTGTTTTGAACCCCCTTTAACGGCGTTGTAATGGAATTGGGACTTGTTAAGCGGTTTGATCTGAACTCAAGCCCCAGGGACGGGGGCGTCCTCACATTCAGATCCCTCCGAGACTCGCTTGAGGCAAGTCCAGAATGAGTGTCCAATCCCCCTGTTTACGTAGAGGGTTTCTTCAAAGCCCTTCATTTATAAGTCACACGATTTAATAACCTGAAAAGAATTCTTCTAATTGTGTAGGGATGACCTATCGTTTCCAGTTCAACTCTTCCTGTCAATTATACTTTTTACTCAATAATCAGGACTCAACCATTATATTATCCCGAACATTGAGACCGATGTTCAGGTATGAACTATACGCTACAGCATGAAATCCTTGAATCATTCCAGTCAGTAAATTGCCTCGCGCATAAAAGTTTGTATCCACTTATCAACGATTGATTTCGCTTGCTGTCATGTAGAAATAACGACACAACCCACAACTGCTATCAGTCGACAAGCGTAACGGTAGCGTTGGCAAAAGTGGGTTTATCCCGACTTTCCATCGTCGCCAAAAACCAATCATCCATCAGAATCACGTCGTAACTGAAGGCCTCTCTGTCAAAAATAAACCCGGCGTTGTTTGTATTGGAATCAATCGTTGCCTGACCTCCGGAGAAAAACACACCATAAACATATGGCCCATTTCCACCACCGGACGCGGATAAATCGAGGTCACCATCCGCACCCACGATCCCTTCAAATTTAAGTTGGTTTTTGTCTATTGTAACGTTCCCATCCGACCATAACGCCAACCCACCCAGTACATCGGGGTCCCCCAGAAAATCATGATGATTCATCCGGATGGATACGTCCCCGTCCACGTAATACCCTCCCTGTATACCGAGGTCGTTGCGATTGAATTCAAGGTTCCCGTCCACGTAAAGACTCACGGGATCGTTCGTACCGGCCTCAATGACCTCTCCCCCCGGATTCCCGGGCTGGTTGGGGAAACTAAACTCGTTTTGCCCACTATTGTAAGACATACACACGGCGTTACCGGTCCCCGTATCCGACCAGGTTAGCCCCGGTACCTCATTCCCCGAACTACAGCTCCCGGACGGCCAGTCATCCACACCCCCATCAAACTTCGCCGGACGAATCCAGGTGTCAAAAGCCGTGGTATCGTTTTCGTATTTAAATTTCGGGGCATTCTTCCAATCGCTATACCGAATCACCGAGCCATGGGAGCCCCCGGGAGGAGAAAACGTTTCCCCGTCCTTAATAAAAACATCTCCTATCGCCCCACTGCTGGAGTCATCAAGATCGATTTCCCTGTTACTGCAGAAGGTAGCCGTGTCAGCCTGAACGTTGTTGGCCGGCATATCAATGCCCGTCGTTCCCATTACCATGCAGTTCATCCGTGCGGAACCCTGTTGTGAAATATCCTTACCGACAACACGCGCCGTGGCCTGGGCATGGATCCCGTATCTCTCATCACCAAACACACTACGGGGTAAAAAATACGGCTCAAAGTCGGAGTACACTACGACCCCCACCCGATATTCCGTGTCTCCACTGATACTGAGTTTGTCCCCGGCGGGAATTTTCCGAACTTCGACGTGATCGGTGACATCGTCCTTCAGGGTTTTTAACTCGGCATCCGGGGGAGATCGACCGTACACGTCGAGGGTTTCCTCCCCCAACCGTTGCTTGATGTAATCCCATACGGCTTCGTAAGCCTTGTCGGTATCCGGTTCGGATTTAAACTGTCGAAGGGCCTGTCCCCCGGACATTGCTGCAGCATCGGCAATTTCCTGGAGTTTGGCGGAACGGTTGTAGTATAAGGCCAGATCCACCGCAAAACCGGCAACCATGAGGAAGACGATTATAAACAGGGCACCGCCAACGAGGAAGGATCCTCGTTCGTCAATGAGAAGTGTTCGCATGAATTCACGCTCCGAATCTGGTACTTAAGCCAAAACTCCCTTTAGTATATCCGATTCCGGAGTGCATTGCCATCAATAGACGGCGTGAGATCCCTCACATGGCCAAATGGAATCATCCCCGGGTGTCAAATGAAGATAAAACCGGCGCGACCGGAACACTATGGACCAGCGTGCTGTAAATCCCGGAATATTCCGTGGCGAAACATATACCCCAATGCAAATCAGCGTATCTTGTTCGAGTTAATGTTATTTGATCGCAATTCTTCCTGATTTGCGACGGGGTATACGTCGTTGTGGTTATTTTCATCGGATTCCCACACCCGTTTCGCCCCATACTAATCCAGGACACCTTACGCGACCCCTTTAATCTGAACTGGCCGTGATCAAAGTTACTTAACCGGTATGAGATTGATGAATTGCTCCACCGTATGGGGAAAGAACTATTACGTTGAACCGACCGAACTCCATTTCGATCACATCCAAACTGGATCCCGGGAGGGAGCCAGGGAAGGGTGCTGACGAACAATTTACCCTGGAAAGCTTATACCGGAATGTACGACCGAGGTTTCAGGAAATATGACGCGATTCTGTTAGCGACTGACCAACCTGGTTTGTACGTTGCTGAAGAGGGGAGAATCCTTATTTTGCCTACTGGCTGTAGTTACTATCCAACCCTGGGAGTTCAGGACATCCTGGTTGAATTTGGTTGGGTCATATTTATAGCTTGTATTATTAGCATTACCGGCCCAGTCAAAATCCTCCTGCACCATTGTCAAACCCCTGATGTCAAAATTCGCCGATCCCGACAACGAGTAGTCCAAATCCCCCCCCACCTTGAGGATCCCATGAACGGTAACATTGTTGGCATCGATCTGCGCATCCCCGCCAATATTAAGTGCGACCCCCTCATCGTTCCCCAAAAACTCGTTGTTGTTGCCATCCACGTCCAGATCCCCTTCGTTGAAGGTGGCCACGGCACCGTTGAATTTGTTGTTGTTCGTGGTGACGTCTATATCACCATTCTCCAGTACGACGTTCTCCTCAAAGACGTTTTCATTGGCGCCCATGGTGAAATCGCCATCGGAGGAATACACGTCCCCCAGGAAATGGGCCTGTCCGCTGACGCTTATGTCACCCGTGTCAGCAATTAAATCTCCTCGGAGTCCCCCGCCTTCCCAGCTGACATCCATGTTGTCGGTTTGAATGTCGACACTATTTCCGGATGCCGTTTGGATAAACGCGGTATCATTTCGGGAATTTCCATTTTCCGTTCTCGGGTTCAGCGTGCTGTTACCTTCCTGCAGGCAGACCGCCTCACCATCCGACCACTCGACGAGGTCACCTCCGTCCGTCTGCATCTGTAAATATCCGCCTCTGCAGTCGCCCTGACTCCAGGTGGTGAGATCCTCGTCCAGGGTATCGGGAGTCATGGAAACGTCCGGTTGCTTGTCGATATAGCCTTCCGCCGTGTTCCATGGGCTTTGGAATTGTGGAATACTACCTGACACGTCCTCCTTGCAATCCTGGTAAGATGCTCCGCCGGAGGCATCGACTCCGGCGCAGTCCGGTACCATAATCTCACCAAGATTCGTACTGGAATTCCCGCTTAAATCCACTTCCACGTCATCCCCCGTTGCCTCGGAACCACAAAAGTCGAGACCGCTTTCGTCGAAATTATTGGCATCAATTTGAAAGTCCTCGCCAAAGTAGATGCCGCAATCCTCCACTGATTCATCCCTGTTGGTCTGATAGACTGATTTCGGCTCCACGATAGCCGTGGCCTGGGCGTGCATACCCTTGTTCTGGTCGCCGAACACCCCACGTGGCATAAAGAAGGACTCAAACTCGGAGTAGACAACGACCCCCACCAGAAAGAAGGTATCGCTGCTGGATCCGTAACAGGGATGGATCTCGGTATCCCCCTGGCTGCAGCGAACACCGGCGGTCGCGGGCGTCATCTTGCGGACCTCGATGTGGTCCTGTTCATCGTTTTCCCGAAACTTCAGCTCACCCTCGGCAGCACGGTACATTTCGAGGTTTCGGTCATCCTGCCGGGACCGAATCACGTTCCAGATGGCTTCGTAGGCCTGTTTCGGGTCGGGATCGTCGGAGTACTGCTGGAGGGCCATGCTGCCCTGCAGGGCGGCGGCGTCCGCTATACTTTGAAGGTTAGACTCCTGATTGTAATATCGTGATAAATCAACTCCCACCCCCGCAACCATCAAAAACACGATGACAAAGAACGCTCCTCCCACCAGAAAGGAACCTCTTTTAGATCGAAAAGTTTGCCACATAGATTAAAACTCCATAGTGATAAGTTGCTGTAACGTGAGCATATATAATTGTACCGTACCATACGGTAAAGATCCAATTTTGTTCACGTGAAATATTTCACGTGTAACAATTAAACGTGTACATTATCGTGCTTGGCTCTTTACCGATCCTTCATAGTCGATGAGGAAAATTGAATCCCTTTGACTTACTTTTCTTTTTTGAGAAGAAAAGTTGCTTCGCGGGCACCAGAAGGTGCTAAGCAAAAGAAACCTATTTTGTTGACAGGTTTTTTGATCTCAACTTTTTCTCGCAAAAAAAGTTGAGCTAATTCTACTCCTCGGTGCGAACATGATGTTCGCGAGAATGAGTGTTTC
>JBDGPI010000065.1:4600-12750 GCA_042219765.1 Salsurabacterium abyssinicum (SeqCode) | reverse complement strand
AAAAAAACGGAATTGAAAAATGAACAGTTTAAAATGTCACGAATCTATCGTCTTATTTTCGTGGTACGGAGGAGTAAGGCGAGATATAGAATGTGTAGGCGATGAGGTTTGAATGGAAGATTCTTTCCGGAAGTCGAATTTTCATCAATCAACTTCTTATCAATATAGCAAAAATTGACGTTGAATCCTAAAGTAATACCGTTTCTGTGCGCACAAAAACGGTAATTTCTGCTGTATTTGTGGTTGTGAAACCGGCGACATCTGATTCAGTGGGGTAACCTGGGTATTTTCATTCGGGCGTATAATAAGTCCCCAAATTTTACGGAGAATATCCTTTGATCGGGGATTTATCGAATAAAAAACAGTGAACAGTGAAGAGTGAACGGTGAACGGTGAGACTAAAGAATAGCAGCCCGAGGGTATAATTGTTGAATAACTTTTTATCGTAGACATGATCAAAGTCGTTGGTCCGTCGGTCATTCCGTAACGGTTTTTTCTTTAATCTCTCCGTGTGCTCACGAAACTTCCCGACTGTTCAGTATTCCAGATTGGTCGATCCATACTGTTAGCTGTATTACAGGGGTTTCAGGGACCAGGTTGGGAATTAACGGTCGTTTCACGCGATATTTATACGGTAAACGAAAAACAATCCCACGAACGGCCCCTGATATCCATGGTCTCGTTACAGTCATTTGTTGATGAGTTCAACGGTCGATTCGAAGCTATGAGTTATCCGAGTCGGGTCGATTCGGATCGTATCGACCTCGATTTCTTTGCGACCGTCAGCGACGCGGAACGGGATCGGGCCTCGATGATTCTCTCTTGCCTTATCTTCTACGGGTTCGAGCCCAACTCCTACTGGCACGACGAGGAACGAAGTGAACTACTGCTCAAATTCCTCAATCAGGAACACGTGGTCGCCTTCAGCCTGATAACCGTGGGTTTAAGCGAGGAATTTTAACTCCCGGAGTACCGGTATTCCAGCTGGTTTTGAGGGATTGTCATGGTTTCGATCGATAAAATAAGCCAGCAGGCTCTTGAGCGTATCGGGATCGAGGATCACGAGTACGATGACTGCTGGACCAGGGCTACAAACTCGACGTTTGAGGGCCAGGCGGTTGAGAACATTGAGACTGTTCGGGCTGAACCGGGCATCCAGGGGCGACCCTTTCCGGTCATAACGGGTCATCTCGATCGGGAGCGTCTCTGGTGGGATCCCCAATCCAGCGTTTGGGTTCGGAAACCAATCTTTGAGGAAGAGAATCCTTCTCAGTAATTTGCCTACGGGAGGGTCAACAATGGTCGAAGTAACCGACGATGGCTCGTTAAAATCTCTACTTGAGTCCGTTGAACGACCGGAGGCCCCTTCGTCCACCGACGAGGCAGTGTCGGTCACTAATGTCGGGAGGGACCTTTCCGACGAACTCATTGATCTGCTTGACCTGGATCGGGAGCTGGCGAAATTTATGGTTAGCTACGAGAATCGTTTTGGGTCGCGGAAGCTTAAATCCCTCGTCAAGAACACACTGAACGAAAGTAACCTCGAGCTTCGTCCGGACTCCACTATTTCCTCGGATCCCACCTGAAGCAGTCATCCATTCAGTCGCCGTTTCAGGGGTCCTCACACTCTGTATTAAGCCGTTCGTTCTTCTTTCAATAGGCCCAAGCGGTAGTGCATTTTAGAGGTAGGCTATTTCTATTTTGTTCGGGTACCGTCTTTAATTTTCCCTCAGGTCGACATGCTACCTGTAAGGATCCTGGCAGTAGTTCTTAAACGGCCAGAGCCTCGGAGGTATCGTACTCCGTGATGATCTCCGGGATTTTGTAGCAGAGATCGGACTCCCGGACCAGTTTTGCGGCTTCGTGAGTAAAATGCGTGACGTAGCAGCAGGAATCCGGAGAGTACTGCAATTCGAAGGCGTCACGTAACTGTTGGTCTTTTTGAAGCCGGGCGGGATTGAAGCCAACCACGTCGAACCCAACGTCCTGCAATTCCTCGATACTACCCCGTGCGGAGGGATGGTTGGCGTCCAGCGAAAGGCCAATCCAGTAATCGTCCTCGTCGTTATCAAGGTTGTTCTGAGTTTCGGACAATTCCTTAAGTACGTCCGACCAGTCGTAATTCCCGCTATCGGAGACTGTTACCTGGAGTTCGGCTTTGTTGATGGGCTCACCCTCCACGGACTTTTCAACCTGAAACCGTTGGTTGCCCGGATCGATGTCTCCGTCGGATAGGTCCCGTTCGATTGGATCGTCCGACCGCTTTTCGTTGAGGTTTTTCAGGACCAGTTTCACAAGATCGTGTTTTTCGGGGGGGAGGTAGACCTTGCGGTTGTCCGTAGGGATCCTGCTGTCCGCCCAGAGCTGGTCGACGAGTGTTCCACGGCCTTTCTCCGAATAGACGGTCATCTTCTTTTTGTCGTATATCCCGGTAACGCCGAAGTCAACCCGGCTCATGGCGTACTGGGTGAGTGCGGATTGATCGGCCAGCAGTTCGGAGTAAATCATCCGAGCCGGTTCAGAATCGTTCTGGACCCGGTTAACGGCAATTTCAATTCCCCTCATGGCGAACCTTTCAAAGAGGGATTGACCATCCTCGAGCGTCTCACCGCGGAATTTCGGTCGAAGGATGGTCGAACCGAGTTCAATGCGGTGGTCCTGTAACTTGACCGCACCGACGCCAGCGTGTTCATCCTCGTATTCGAGTACGAGGACAATTTCCTCCGGTCGACCATCCCCTTCCAGGTCCCGCTGCATTCTTCTAAGAAAGGAACGGTTCTTGTCCTCCTCCACGTAGTAGGGGAAATATTCCTCGAATTCCTGACGAAACGTCCGTACGACGTCCGGAGCGTCATCGGGACGGGCATACCGAATCTGCATTGTTATCACCTTTACTGATGAATGAGCTGGATAAGAAAGAACGGAAGGCTGTGACGTGATTAATATACTGCCGGTATAATTTAATTATTAAAGAAGTATAAATAGTTTATGCACCAGGTGTCAACCCGGTGAGGCCAAGTCAATAATCCGGGGAACCATTAGAGTTAACGTCGTGTATAGATTTCAGGCCACAAAACCGATGACGAAACCTGATCACAGCTGAGTTGGGGGCAATTCTATCCGGTTACCTGGAAGAATCGAGTTTTAGGGGAGAGACAATTAGTTCATCGAAAGTGACGGTCGAAAACGGTAGGAGAAAGAATCCTCGTTCATAATCTGGAAGATCAATCAGTCGGTTTTTAATGGACCATAACTAGACGATCACAACCGGGATTCAATGATTCAGCGGCGTCGATACTCTATTGAAATTCGACGAATTCAGGGTTGGCGTTCGTCCGGTTCAACGGTGGCCCGTCCCCAGAGCACATCGCCGCAGGTCATGATGTAGTGTTCCCGGGCGGTTTCCTCGCTGTCGAAGAATCCGACCAATTCCAGTCGCAGGCATCCGTTGGCCGCCGACCATAGGGAGTCCGTGACGGATTCGACGTCCAGCCGCTCGGGGAGGTAACCCTCATCAATGGCTTCCTGAATGGCTTCGTCGAAAAAATCAAAAATTTCGTTTCGCTCGACAACGCGCTCATTGCGGTCCTTGAAGGTCTTCGCAAAGGAGAGACTCATCATCATGTCGAAAAGAGCAAAATTATCCCGGATGAAATTACGGTAGGCGAACGCAAAATTCCTTAACCGTTCGATAGGATCCTCAATGTCACGGTTAGGAAGGTCCTCCACGAAGTACTTGATTTTGCGATCGTAGACGGCCTTGATGAGATCATTCTTGGAGCCGAAAAGTGTGTAGATCATCTGTTTGGAAGTATCCGCACCGTCGGCGGCCCGGTTCAGGGAAAAATTTTCGAGTCCTTCCTCCTGAAGGATTTGATTGGACGAATCAAGCAAATCCTCCCGGAGTTCCGTGCGCGATCGTTTGGTTTTATCCGGAGTCACTGCAATCCACCACCAGAAGAAGCTTACCTGTCTTTTATTTCACGGTTATTCCAACAGTATAAATTAAATTTAGGCCAGTTAGACGCATTTTATTTTCTTGGCCCGGCTGTCTCATCTCTGGGGGGGAGTGAACAGTTTAACAACAGTCGAACGTCGAATGTCATAAAAACAGTCAAAAGTCCAAAGTCGAGAGTCTAAGGTCAAAAAACTAATCGAAAATCTAAGATCAAAAAACGCAGTGAACAGCTTAAAACAGTCGAGAGTCTGGGGTCGAGAGTCTGGAGTCATAACTACAGTCGAACGTCGAAAGTCTAAAGTCGACAAATATCCAAAATCCAAAATCGAAAAACGCAAGTGAAGAGTGAAGGGTGAACAGTGAACAGTAGGACTACAGTCGAGAGTCAAGAGTCGGGCGTCGGGAGTCATGACTACAGTCAAAAGTCAAAAAAACGGAATTGAAAAATGAACTAGTTTAAAAAGTCACGAATCTATCGTCTTATTTTCATGAGAGGAGTAAGGCGGGATGTTGAGCGTGTAGTCGATCAGGTTTGAGTAACAGACATTCTTTTCTAAAGTCGATTTTAATCAATTAACTGCTCAGTAATATAGCAAAAATTGACATTAGTACCTAAAGTATTCTCTTATTTGTGCGCACAAGTAAGTAACTGTTGCGGCAAATTTAGCTCATTCAGCTCAACGAAATGCTCTTCAGTGGAAACACTGAGCAGTTAGGATTTGTTTTCGAGGGGGACCCCATTGCGTTCAAGGAAGAAAGTGTCGATTTCATCCCCGCCTTTAATGGAGTACGTGCCTTTGTGTGTGAAGTGAAAATAGTCCTCGGTATCCTGGCGTTTTATACTCCTCCGGGTAGCGTCCGTAACGTGAATTTTGCCGGGTTGTCCGTTTGATTCCATCCTGCTTGCCACGTTAACCGTGTCTCCCCAGACGTCGTACATAAATTTCTCCTGTCCAATGATTCCACCCATAATCGGGCCCGTGTTCATGCCGATTCTAAGTTTGAGGCGTTCAACCCCGGGGGCTTCAAACTCCTCGAGAAAATCCTGGATTTGGAAAGCAAACCGGGCACACTGGAAGGCGTGCTTTTCAATCGGTTCGGGAGCGCCGGCCACGACGAAGTATTCGTCCCCGATGGTTTTAATTTTTTCGATTCCGTATTCCTCCACGAAGCCATCGAAGGATGTGAACAGATCGTCCAGCAGTGAGACGATGTCCTCGACCGAGTGTTCCTGGCTGATTTGGGTGAATCCGACGATGTCCGCAAAAAGGACGGTTACGTCCTCGAAGAAGTCAGCAATTTCTTCACCTTGTTTTATTCGATTCGTAACTTCCCGGGGGAGCAGGTTGAAGAGTAGCTCCTCACTGCGCTGTTTTTCCTTCTCAATCTGGTCCCAGGCATTTTCGAGCTGATCCGACATCTCACCGAACTGGTTGTAGAGCTGTCCGACTTCGTCCTGGTAGTAATCATTCAGTTGGACTTTCGAGAAGTAGCCCTTGCTGATTTCGCTGGAGGCGGTAAGCAGATCGTTGATGCGGGAAGAGAGGTGTCTCGCAACGAGGAAGGAGATCCCTCCGGCCAGAAGGATAGCCAGAATCCCCAGCAGCGAGACATTGCGAATGTAACTGTTGCGCCGTGCTTCCATTTTTGATTTGTTGCCGATGAGAATGAATTTGGGTTTCATGTTTATTTCAGGAATTGATAGCGTTCGTGCTCGGGCAAGGTAGCCCGGACCCATATCACTATTTAAAACGACTTCCTCCTTTAAATCCGGTTTAAACCCGAAGTCCTCGAGTGATTTTTCCTCCGGATAACGCTGGTGTAACTGTCCGTCCCCGAGCATGATTCCGACGTAGGAAATATCGGGGTCCGACTGGATATCCCGGATAATTTCGTCGATCTTATCGTATTCATGGGCATGGAGGGCGAGTTTGATTGTTTCGGAGAGGTTGCGGTGATGAATGGATATTTTTTCGGAAAGTTGATTCTCGAAGATGTCGTTAGTGGTTTCGAGCGAGTAGAACATCAATACAGAAATAGGAATGAACGTGACCAGCAGTGCGGTAAGAAAAACCTTCCAGAACAGGCTTAGGTTACCAAGAACGTTCGTGGCGTTTCGTATCATGTAAGAACTCCGTCTCCGGAACCAGGACCCTTCAGGCGCTGTTTTACAAGTTGAAATTCTTGCAATGGGAAATCGTCAGCGAAAAGAACAGGCCTGCTGGGCAGACAACTATTAAAAAAAGCAGCAAGCTAACTAAAACGTGTTTCCTGACTCCTTGTGTCGTCGCGTTTCGGACTTAGTTCAGGTAGTCTGTGGGATTACCGGAGAGCGGATACTTGGAAGACTCCGGACTCAGACCTTTGTCGCCGCCGCGGGGAATAAGGTTAATTCTCTTGAAGCGCGGATAGTCGCTGGATTTCCATTCTTCCAATGGCAGGTAAGTGATTGACGTACTGTACTGTCGAGCCCGGCTCAGCAGAGCACGGGTTGAGCTTGCCTTGAGGGGGGGCGTCGCAATTCCTTTGATGCTCTGCTCGACCCAGTAGCGTTGCGCGGCTTTACGCGACTGATTGTGAACGACCCCGTCGAAGACGATCCGGGCCGGATGATCTGGATTAAAATTCAGCGGCTCCAGTGAGATTCCCTTAACCTGTTTTCGGTTCTTGAGGAAGACTCCCGAAAGAACCTGAATGGAAAGAGTGTCGATAGCCACCTGCTTGTTAGCAAGCACAACCAGTGTGAGTTCCTCCTCGGGGTCCCATTGAGTCTGAGCCTCCGCCGTTTCAAGGGTGGGACCGGCCCCGGTGAACAGGGAGAGGGACAGTAGGAGACCAAAAACGGCCGTGAGCATCCGCTTTGTCGGTATCAAAACGGAGCCACCACCTGGAAACTGTATTCGGCGAAGTCGTCGATGACGCCGTCGATTTCATCCTCGTGATCCCGGTAGCGGTACTCCGGTCGAATTGTCATGCCTCCGAGGTCGTAATTGACCGTGAACACGTGTTCGTTGTAGTCCAGCTGGCGCTCGAGATACATGTCACCAATGACGGGACTTCCACCGGGTCCAGTAATCGTCGGGCCACTGGAGCGGTAGTTCGTGAAATTAAAGTCAATGTGATCCCAGCGGTAGACGAACTGGGTCCGTGACGTTAGGTCGTAGCCCAGTTGGGTGTACCAGCCTTCGAGTTCAGTCTGAATGTTTTGACTGATGAAGGGCTTTATTTGACTTAGTTCAGCCTCAAGAATGCTAATCTCGGATTTTGTGTACTCAGTTTTGAACGAAATTGGTCTCGACTGAAGTTTAAGGCTGTAGACCGAAAGCTGGTCTTCGGTGGGTTCAGTATTCGTAACACTTGAAGTCGGTGGATATTTTCCGGTCATGTAGCTGTAAGCGAGTTTGATTTCGTCGAGGTTATAATTCAGGGCGGACGTATTCAGCAGAAGCCGCCCACCCCATTGCTTGCGACTGGTGTCATCCTGGGAGTAATTTTTGTTCCCCCGATTGTTACCGACGTAGAGGTCCGTCTGCAGGTCCATTCCCGGACTCACGTGGTAGGTTCCGAAGTAACTTAGTCCGGCAATGCGCCGGCCGCGGAAGAAGATGCTTCGTTCCTCGGGATAAAGCCGGGGCAGGATAGTCGTCGATGTCATCGACGTATTGACGCCCCACTCGTTCATGAGGCCGTAGGCAATCCAGAATTTTCCCATCCTGAGACGGAGGAGGTCTTTGGGGTAATACTCCAGGAAGTACTGGGCGGCCTCGGCCTCGCCGTCGAGGACACCTCGCTCGGCGGTGGCCTCGAAGCCGTGCTTGAAGGAAAGTTGTCCGTGAGCCCGAACGTCCTAGTTCAGTCGTTTGTCGAGGTAAATATCAAACCGTCCAGCCAGGAACTGGTTCTCCGTCGGGGGACGAATCGAGAGGTTTGGATTGACGTCCCGGTCCCGTTTTCCGAGCCAGGTGGAGTCGATGTAGCCGTAGACCTTCAGTGGGTATTGTTCCTGCTCGAGAGACGGTATGCGGACTTTCTGGCCAAATGCAATTGAAGGAAGGGAAAGTAACCAACAGGTTATTACGAAAGGTTCTTCTAGATTTAGTGTGGGTCGGCTCTTGACCCACCTGAATCGACTGCCATGATTTTCAGAAAATAGTACTGATGATCCCGGAATCCGAATGCCACATTCTGCAGG
>JBDGPI010000065.1:0-4590 GCA_042219765.1 Salsurabacterium abyssinicum (SeqCode) | reverse complement strand
TGAGTTTGGTGACTCAAAGCAGTCTATCAGACGGGCGTTGCACCTTCTTTTTTAATCCGTTACCCACACTCGATCTAGAAGAGCCTTACGAAAAGACAGAATGACTCTACGGAAAGGATGTTTTTCGTATCGCTTAAAGAACTCCGCAGGGTCGTGACGTCAATTTTATCGCCGAGCAGTCGGTTAAGCAATTTTGTCCTCCGGCAAAAAATGTCTTCCTTAAAATTTCCGGCGGATGTTTGTGAGTATGAACGACAAAGCTTTACCGTTAGACGGTTCAGAAAGAAAAAAATAAGACAGCATTAGTGGAACAAATAATTAGATATTCATTTTATTTTGACTACTCTACCATCGTAAATAATCATGTCAAATGAGTATACTGCGGTTTGTTTACGTCGATACTGTTAAATATGGATCAAGAGGAATTTCAGTTCGATCCGTGTCTAAATCTTTCTCAAAAATTCGATCGTAAGGCTGCCGTTGTTTTTTAAACGAATTAGTCTCTATAATGGCAAATGCTGCCTAATTCTGAAGTAATTTTTTTAATGATGCGGAATAAGAAACTGATCTTCTATTTAAACCCAGAGGTGGGAACGATGAACGACGGGTTACGTTACGGACTGATTCTGGTCGTTATCGGTTATCTTCTAACGTTAACACCTACTTCGACACTGGCTGAATCCTGTCCTACCCAGAAAAGTTTTGGCGATACCTCACCGAATAGCCTCACGCTACGCAGTGTGGACGGAGTACGTACGATCAATTTCGAAAACGTATACGTCGTGATTGGTTCCACACGGTCGGATCTCGACGTGTGGTTCCCTCCATTCGGAGAGGAAGGTTCCTCTCCCGATGAGTTACACCAATGGGGCCTTGAGATTAATACATTCAGCGAACGACTGTGGAAAAACCGTAATTCGAATACGTTTGAGGCCGAAATTAAAACTTATCACCCCGGAACAATTGGCAAGTTTAATTGTTTTTCCTTTCCGAGAAAACCCGGACCAGGATTCGGTAAATCGGGAGACATCACAATAGATGCCTTTACCACCGGACACGAGGGTGGTTTCTTTAGTTCGGCGAGACCTCCCCAGCTGAAGGGTCAGTTCAAATCCTCCCCCTTCCAATTTCGTGGCAATCACGCAAACAACGTTTCCAGCGGGGGATACGAAGTAACGATCAACACGAACAATATTGTTGAGGTCGAGGATAGGCCGCTCGGCAAGGGCAATGAATGCCGGTCGGACGGAGATTTTTACCCGTTGAACAAAGGGTACATCGTCTACAATCCGCAACTGGATACCCTTAATTTTTCTATGGTCGGGGATAAATGTCAGACCAGTTATCGGTTGTTGGATTTCCCGGGGAAGCCTGGTCTCCACAAGGGTCAAGTATCTTTTGGTACAGCCAAACTCTACCTGGTGGACAAACTTTCAGAAAATTACATCAAAGGGGAGATTCGGGTGGTCAAGGAAGAAAATTTCCCCGGTATGGAAAATATAACAATTGAGAAAGCACGATCCCTCGGCAAAGCAGTGGCAAAGTTCAACGTGGATAACCTGATTCGGCATCCCAAGTTAGAACCACTGTTAATTCCTTCGGAGAAATAATTCTGCTCGAAAATCCCGAGACGTAGGTATTAGGTTTCATCGCTGCAAGTTATCGGAGTACGGTGAAAAACTAAGTCGTCATCCGAATAATATAGAAGTTGTTGTTATTAATGTCTCCTTGAATGATTTCACTCTCCAATCCTTGTACCGGACACACCAGGCCTTGTTCGGTATACAGTCTTGAAGGAGAAATCTCACTTTGTCAAAGACGGTATTTATGGGACAGCTACCGTTGTATTTTTCTCATCCATTTTCAAAAATTGTAAGAACTAGTAAATAGTTTTGAAGGTTGAGATTTAAGTTTTTGTTCAAAAAAATCATCAAGGTTAATCTAAGTGACGTTTCATTCTCTCGTAAGCCTCTTTTCTATGCGCCAAAGCGAGAATGTTGATCAACTCGTCCTCCCGGTCGATGTCGAACTCAACCCGATAGTTTTCAACACGGAATTTCCAGAAATCTTTTAACGTTCCACGAAGTGCTCACCAAAGTACTCCGATTTTTCGGTCAGACGGTTCGAAATCCGCTTTTTGATTCGGTCCTGGATGGGAGGGTCCAACGTTGAAAAATCATCTTCAACCTGGGGATGGACTCGAACGTCATAACTCATCGTGGGATAGCCATTCGTCGGGTGCCTCCTCCAGTCGGTCCTCGGCAATCTCGGAGAGTCCGACGTCTTCAAAAAGTTCCATCCCGACGTCCATGAACTCCTCGGCAAGCTGAGACATCGATGTTCCCCGTTCGTCCGCAAGATCTTTCAGGAGTTCGTATTTTCCTCGGACACGGATAGGTTTATCCGCTTGATAGACGCCGACATCCGTCTCACCTCCAGTATTTATGTAACACATCTGTTCCATGAATTACCAGTTCAAATAATGCTCTTGGGAAAGAGTTGGTTGATAGTTATTTGATCAGGGTCCCTGCATGATTCCACCCTCAGAATCCGAGTAGGGACGGAGGTTCCTGTTAGAGATTTTCACTGGAGAGGTGAATTGGAGGGGCGAATTGTTGAATAACCACACGGATTGACCGTCTTTACCTAAGTGATCGGCTCGATGTTATCGCTTTTTTTTCCGGCCTCTCCCTGTTTGGCTTCGTAGAGATCATACGTTCGTTGAAGGTTCAGCCAGAACTCGGCCGACACGTCGAAAAGTTTCTCCAAGAGTACGGCCGTCTCCGGGGTCACCCCGCGCTTTCCATTTACGATCTCATTCACCCGGGGATACGGAATATCAAGTCGATCCGCCAGTTCGGTCTGGGTTAACTCCAGGGGCACGAGAAAATCATGCTTCAGAATTTCCCCCGGGTGCGGTGGAGCTTCGACGAAGTAATCCTCGGAATCATTTTTATTTCCATTCACAGCGTAGAACCCTCCATTTCAAGTCGCACAGCGTTGATCAGTGATAATCCACGATATTGATTTCACGGGCTTCTCCGTCTTTCCATTTGAAGGTTACTCGGTACTGATCGTTAATCCGTATGGACGATCGGCCTTCCCGGTCACCTTCTAATTTCTCGTACCTATTTCCAGGAATTTTTCGAATGTCCTCGAGGGTGTCAGCCTCTCTTACAATACTGAGCTTCCGACGTGCAACGGACCAGATTTCACGAGGACATTTGTTTCGAGCATCCTTTGTATTCTTCCCGCGATAGATTGCCTCCGTCGCATCGTTCTGGAACCTTCCCATCAAAAGAGTCCCCCCCTGCACTTTTACCTGTTACTTATAATACTATAGGGTATATCGATATAATAGGCAAAATTTGTTTACCAGGATCAGCGGAAATTAGCCTTAAACGGTGAAATTGCTGAATAACTCTTTAGTAAGAAGATCCTGAGCTGAAGAATATTACTCGTGGAAGCCAATGTTGCTTCAGGGACTAAACGTCTTGGAGACGGCGAGGGTTTCTCCCTCATCAATTTCAACAGTTTTCGTTTTCGTGCCATACTTCTCGTGCCAGAACTGAAGGGTGTATTCACCGGGGGGAGATTCGAGAGGGTGGCATTGCCCTTTTCATTCGTAACCCTGGCAGCTCCATTCGGAGTGACGTAAATCCATCCCTGCATCCAGGGGTGGACATTACATTGAATGTTCACCGGGCTGACTGGTCGAGGGATACGCTCGCCTCGGTCCCCTTAAAAGTCATCTGATTAAAAAGCTGTCGACCGCCAAGCGTTCCCCGAACATTATGCAACCCCTGGTCACTGTCGTTAAAAACGACGGTCTGACCGACTTTGGCCACGGTTACCCGAGGTTCGAACGTACAGTGTTCCTGATCGACGACGGGTTTCTCCAGGGACCGATCGAACCCTATCGGACCGTTTTTGACGGAAACGACAACGTTTCTCAGGGTACTGTTGTCATTAACTGCGACCGTCTGGTCCTCGATCGTATTGACTCCGCACTCGGCATTTCCACTTGCATCAAATGTCGCAGGGTTCGGCTTGTCCCCGTCGCACTTCACCGTGGCGACGATGGTTGTCGGTTCGGGGGCCGTATCCGCGCCGGCCTCCACCAGCAGATCAGCAATGCTCACGTGCCCGGCCCTCGAAGCAAACCGCAGGGCTGTTACACCCGCGTCTCCCTCGATGCGAATATTTGCTCCGGCGTTAATTAAGGCGCTAACGGTTTCCTTGTATCCTTTCACCGAAGCCAGCATGAGGGGTGTCCGGCCTCGGTTATCCAGTGCGTTCAGATTGGCTCCGGCCTCAATCAGTGCTCTGGCGAATTCGGGGTGGCCATGACTCGATGCCAGCGTCAGCGGCGTTGCACCATTTTTCGTTTCTGCGTTAACGTCGGCGCCGGCCTTAATCAGGGGATCAATCAGTTCGGTGTAGCCCTTCATAGCAGCGAGCATCAGGGCCGTAACATCGGTTTTCGTGTCAGGGCTTAGATCGGCCCCTGCCTCGATAAGTGCTTTCGCGATTTTGGTATCATCCCAGGGGACTTCTAATCACTCCCCCACAGGGGGTGCTACCACCATT
>JBDGPI010000064.1:0-6241 GCA_042219765.1 Salsurabacterium abyssinicum (SeqCode) | reverse complement strand
CCACTGCTCTCAACGTGTGTTGCAATCTGATCCAGCGTGGTGTGGTTTCCTTCCACGGATTCCTCAAGGATCGTGAGCAATTCCCCCTGGAGGGACCGGTTATTTTCCTCAGCTCGCTTCCGAAGGTAATCCGCCAATTCCTCGGGCACGTTCTTGATCGATAAACTGACCATACATTAGCCTCCAGTTAATACCATTCTGATACCATTATAGAACCAAAATTCCCAAACAGAAAGTCATCCTTGTTCAAGAATGGTATTTGACGGTTCGCATACTTACGGTAGAGGTTTTTGCTGGGTGATTGACCGGGGATCGGATGGGTGAGCCCGCCTTCTGATTGGATTCCGCGTTACGCAATCAGCCTCGACGGTGCCCGAAGCTCAGCGTCAGCAGGAACAGCCCAACGCCCTGAACCCGCGGATTACCGTCTTCAGCAACCACCTCTACCGGTTCGACGACCGGGAGGTGCGAAAAGCGGCGAGCGGCTCGACGAACGCTACCGGCTCCGTGCAAATGAAATTGACATGCGGGCGGCCGTGGGCCGCTACGCCGAGCGGGTTCGCGACCACGTCGTGACAACTCTTGCCGCCTATGAGGGAGAGCCTATTGAGGCAGTTCTGCTGGCGCAGGCGAAACAGGAAACGTCCCCGTCCCTGAAGCTGTCGATGGCGTCCGAACTACTGCGTCGAGAGAATCAGGGGGGGCTGCCATCTTGCTCGACGTGCTCGAGTCCTACGCTCCGCTTCTGACGAAACGCAAGGCCATCCGCAAACGTCTGGATTCGACCGGCAAGAACTTCGGCTACGAGGTACTCGGGGATAAGGACGCAAACGCAAGAGCCCTCAAACAATGGCAACAATTGGTGCAGACTCAAGTCAAGAAGGAATTACCGAACCAGGGATAGGTTAATTTCGGACCAGGAATCCTGACGCTCAAATGACCCATGTCGAATTAGCCCGGACCGGGGTGGATCACTGGTCGTCCGCCGGTCTTCGTTCACGATGACGGTTAAGCCGGAGTCGGTGGGTTCGGCAATGAAGTAGACGTGGCTGAAGGCCGACTCGGCGTCGTCGGTGGTGCCGTGCCAGTGCTCCTCGCCGGCCGGGAAGAGGACCAGGTCACCCTCCGAGACTTCACGCTTCTCCTCGCGGGTTGCCACGATGCCGTTTCCCGCGGTCACGTAGAGAATCTGAACGCCGCCGTGGGTGTGGAACTTTGTTCGTTCCCCTGGCCGGAAAGTGACCTCCGCGGCTTTCACCGTGTTGCCGTTGAATTCAAGGAAATCCCGTCACCCAGCAGGGCCGTAGACTCCATAGCGTCTCGATCGATGGTCTCCTTGCCGGCCTCACTTGATGTCAGTATTTTCACGATAGTCTCTCCTTCTCGGGTGGAATAAGTCAATCAGTACAATTTGATTCCAGGAGGCGGGTCTAAACGGGCTTACGTTTCATCGAAAGTAGTAATAGTGGCCCGTCGAGAAATAACCGTACCATCTACAATGATCGCAAGCAGGCCATTGTACGAATACAGGATTACGTGGCAGAGACTCTCAGGGAGGGCAAAAAAACATTTTTCAAGAGGTGGCTGTAGTCACTGTTGCATAGATAGACCCATTCAATTCCTACCAGAGGCTGCGCCGAATATACCAACCGATGAGAAGCGGACCCGGTTTTGCTAAGCCACCCTTACGGTTCCGCCCGATCTTGATTTTTGGGTTTCGATTGAAGCTCGGGGAGGTGTTCATCCAGTAGCCGGTCGATGTCCTCCGGCTGAATGCGCCCGTGCTGCTGACCGCCCGGCTCGATGGTGATGCTGGGCCCCTCCGAGCAGGCGTCCTGGCATCCGGACGGAATGACGCCGACCTGATCCTCGAGGCCCCGCTCACGGAGTTTCTCCTGAAGGGCCGTCAACACGTCGTTCGATCCACGCTGCATGCAGCCGGAGGGATTCGAACAGACGTAAATCGTGATCGTACTCATGGTAATAGCTCCTGATTGTAATGGGATTTTCCAGGGAAAACGTTGCTTTAAGGGACGGTAGGCAGCGTCCTGTTGGAATACAGGCTAACCCATTGAGTCCTCACGAAGTAATGGATCTCAATTGTACCGAAAATAAACAGTTATTGACACGGTTTGGAGTAGCCACACCCGGTCCCCGGCATCGACGACGGACCTTTTTGCCGAAAGGGGTGGATCGTTCGATCATCCCCATTTATTGAGATTGATTCTCAATCCCGATAAATCCCTTGATCATGGGCTAAACTTTTTATTTGAGGCGTTGTGTCCTACGATTAGGCAAAGCAGAATGAATTAATAAATATTCGGAAGGGAGGTGTTAACGATGGGAGAGCACGACGAGTTAATTGACGTCCTGAACGAGGCGGTGTCACTCGAGTACACCGGGGCCGTCCAGTACAGCCAGCACAGCATGCTGGTTACGGGGAAGGACAAGGCCATCTTCGAGGACTTTTTCGAGGAGGGAGCCGAGGAAGGCATGGAACACGCCAAGCTCTGGGGCGAGAAGATCGTCTGGCTTGGTGGTGCTCCGTCCGCCGAGGTAGGCACGGTTCGCCAGTCCACCGACGTTGAAGAAATGCTAGAATACGACCTCGAACACGAGAAGAAAGCCGTCGACGTCTACAGCCGGGCCCTGGAGGTCTGTGAGCACGAGCCCACGCAGTACCTGCTCGAGGATCACATCATCGACGAGCAGGAGGACGTCGAGGAAGTCCAGAAGTACCTCGGCAAGGTCGACATCGCCGACGGAACGGCGACGGTTGAAAAAGAAGTCGTCTAGGACACGGTCCTGGACCCGGTAAACGTACGGTCAGGCCGGGGCCGCTCATACGAAAAGGACTCCTTGTGAAAGGGGTCCTTTTTTTATACCATACACCCTTGTTAATGAGACTTATTCTCAACAAGCGGTGTTTGTAATGCCTCTTTCCGAAGAAAGTCAGTTAGAGCAAAAACAGCGAGTGGACGTGACGTCCACCGTTGGCGAGAGTGATGAAGTCAAAATTTCCGTGGAACGATTTGACGAAAACCTCGGCTGGTACACGGCCGGCTCGATGCGGGTTCCCCGTCACATGCTTCCTATGCTTGAGCAGGCGCTTCAGCAGGAACACCAGTCCGGTGAAACCGGGGAAAATGGCACGGTCCTTCCGTTTCCGACGATAGCCGGGTAACGCCCGAGGTTCTTTCGCTTACTTTCTATGCTCTTCAAGACCATCCCCACCGAGTATCCGCACGTATTGTAGTATCAGTCTTTTCAGCCGCTGGCTTTTGGTGACCTGATCGGCTCCAACTAACGGTGTAAGTTCGTATTACTGGCCCGCATTGGAAGTAACATTGCAGGTTTCCGTTATTTCCACCACCAGATGAGGAGACCGGTGACACTCAGAATCGCCGGGCTGAGGGAGCCGATTATCCAGAGGAAACGGGTAATCCACTGGGTGGTTTCGCCCCAGACGTGGCCCCAGCCACCGAAATGTAGCGGGAATAGCCACAGGTAAATGGAATCTCCCATCGAACGGTCACGAGGGCGGCGTTCCTTCAGAACCTCCCCGGTGTAAGGATTTACCCAGATCCAGCTCAAGCCGGGTTCGTAGGCGGCATTTGGTGTTTCAAAGCGCATGCGAACCGATGCGGTTGTATCACCGGAGATTACGATTCGTTTTAGCGTCGAGTCGGGCCAGTGTTTTTGGGCCTGGCGGGCCGCCCGCTGGAGGGAGTAGGACGTGTCGGTTGGTTCAACGTTCGGGGACGCAAAACTCATCGCCTCGGTTCCGGTGAGGCCGTAGATCATGGGACCGAGGGTTCCCCAGAATCCAATGGTGATCCCGGTTACGAAAATTAGTGCTACCACCGGGAGGGTGTAAAAACCAAGCGCGTTGTGAAAGTCCCAGTTAAACCGGGTCCCGCCGTTGGACCAGCGGATCCCGAAGCGGGCCACCCACTCTTTTGACAATGGAATCAGCCAGAGAACGAATCCGGTCAGAAGGCTGATCAGGGAAATAATTGTGGTGGTGCTGACGAGGGTGTGGCCCCACTCGCCGAGAAAAAAGCTGGTATGAAACTCCTGAATCCACCAGATTACCGAGCGCCAGTCGGTAAAGTCCCGCACGCCGATCACCGTGCCCGTCGAGGGGTCCAGGTGGATCATCTGGTCGGTGCTGGTATGGGCGATCACGGCGCCGTGACCGGTGGGATTATTCCGGAGCAGGGTTATGCTCTCCGATGTTTCACCCCGGGCTTTTTCCAGAAGATCGTCCCACCCGAGACGCTCTTTACTTTCCCGGACTTGGTACAAATTCTTGTTCAGACGGTAGTCCAGATTCCAGCGAGCGGTCAAAACGGCCCCGCTCAATCCGAGCAGGACTAACGGCAGTGCAAGTGCCAGACCCGTCCAGAGGTGGATCCGGTTGTTGAGGTAGCGAAACATCACGGGAAACCGATCGAAACGGGTGCACCGTTAGAAACGGTGCACCCTGGTTCGATTCGGTCGATAAACCGGCTAAAGGCCGGAGCCTTCAGCCGGACGAATAGTGCGGGTATCACGACGTAGGACGATTACCAGTTGTACTGGTAGGTAACCTTGAGCGATCGGCCTCGACCGGCCGTGTAAGAGTCGTCCAAGTTGCGGGCCTGGGACTGAACCGGAAAGTAAAATGTGTCGAGAAGGTTATTAATTCCGGCTTTGACCTTACCCTGGTCCAACTGATAGGTGGCGAGATAATCGAACAGGAGTTCGCTCTTGACTTCTCCCTCACCGTAACTGGTGCTTCCGTCGAATCTGTCCCGGTTGCCCCAGTACTGGCTCTGGAGACGGTGGGTAACCTGCTGGCCCGAGGTGTACTCCAGGTAGCCCGAGAGTTTCAGGGGTGAAATCCGGGTACCGGGCAGGTAACTCTCGTAGGTGCCGTCGTCATTGCTGTCTTGCTTGCCTTCCTGGTAGCTTCCATTAGCTCCGGTTTTGATGGGACCGGAAGGATCGTAATTGAAGGATCCCTCAACACCCCAGATCTTCTCGGGCTGTCGCTGAATTTTCAGATCCCCGCCAGCGAAGGCGTAGGTTGTTCCTAACTCGGATTCGTTGTAGAAACCCGTAAGGTCGTAATCCACCGTGGACCAGCTGGAGCCAAGACCAAGTTCGTAACTGTCCACGATCTGGGCACCGGGATCCACCGCATCAACGGACGAGGCCGTGGTACTTCGGAGCGTCCGTCCAATTTCGGTTACGGAAAACCCCTGGGAAAACGACGCCCGGACGTCGGTGGCGTTGGTCACGTACCAGACAAGTCCAAGGTTGCCCACGGTTTCACTGTAATCGAGGGTTCCACCGGTAATCGTGTTCCCTCCAAAGTCCGGATGCTGGGTGAATGTCGGGATGTCCATGGTCAGTACCTCGTGGCGAAGTCCACCACGCAGCAGGACGTCCTGTCCGACCGGTACTTCCAGCTGAGCAAAGGGCGCCCAGCTTGTCTGTTCCATCAGGGGCGTAATGATCGGGCCCTCAACACTTCTCTGCTGTGTTTCGTCCTTGAGGTAATCAAGGCCCCAGATCAGGGTACTATCAACCTTGTTGGGGAGCGTGACATCGCCGTTGAGGGTGAGTCGTCCACCGAGTTTTTCGGATTCGATCAACGTCTGATTCCCGAAGAAGGGGGTTGTATCGTACCGGACAAGGTTGCTCTGATGGTACAGCTTCGAGGTTGATTCAAATCCATAGAAATCGTCGTTGGTATGTTTCAGTTGCAGAACGTCGTTTTCGTTGCCGGGATCCTTAACGACCGTGGGTTCGCCTTCCTGAGCGGTGGTCTTCTGGTTGTTGCTGACGTCACCGGAAACCCTGAGAAACTCCCGATCCTGGTTGTGACGGAAGGACTGGAGGTTCAGCTCAATAGCCTGCTCTGGGGTAAGAATTCTCTTGAATTTTCCGGAGAGTTGATAGCGGTCCGATTCAGCTAACCCACCCTGGCCACGGGGATCCGACGGGATGCGATCACCCTGACCGTCAAAAAAACTGTTAGTGAGTCCGAAAGCGCCGGAAACAATGAACTGATTGTCACCCCGGGCGCCTCGAAATTGATGCTGCAGCTGGCCGTTCCAGCTTTCGTCAAGAGCGTGTTCGGAACCACCGAATTCAAGCGTGGTAACCTGTTCTAATTCGCCGGCCCCCACGTCCTCGGTGATAATGTTGATGGCACCACCGGCGGCGTTGTAACCGTAGATGGAAGTACTTC
>JBDGPI010000063.1:4457-5474 GCA_042219765.1 Salsurabacterium abyssinicum (SeqCode) | reverse complement strand
CGAACAGGAAACGGGAGGCCACTGTGCCCAGATCCTTCGAGGAGTTGCACCACTATCGAGGGCCAATTGAATACTGTTTGGCCTTGGAATAATTCGTAGATAGGTATTATCACGCTTTACGACATCCGTCATTTGGTCGAGCGACTGAACTCCAACCGTCAATAATATCGATCCGGTAACGTCTTTCAGGTATTGAGACATTCCTTCCCACCGATCAAAACGCGTTAGCTTCGAATCGTCCCCCGGTAAAATCGACCTGCGATCCAGGTAAAGATACGGGAGCCCACGGTTCCGACACACTGATATGGCATTCGAGGAAATTTCACCTGCATGAGGATGTGTTACATCCAGTACCCCCCGTGGGGATCGTTGCTCAATGAGTCGATCCAGTTGTCGTTTTGAAAGACGTCCCACCCGACAATCCACATCCTCACAATTCGGATAAAGTTCCCGGGAAGACTCTCGGATTACGGATACAAGAACCGACTGTCCCCGTTCAACAAGTGCCTCCACTGCCTCGGCACTTTTTCGAGTACCCCCGAGTACAAGTAGAGTCATGTCTTGGGTTCCGGACGGAAAATATGAAGATGATCCGGGTCGTAGACACCGGACTGTGTATCGGATCGTGCTCCAATAGCTTCCCCAACCAAAATTAACGTGGAGCGCTGTAAATCCAGGTCGTCCAGGGTTGAATGCAACTCATCCAGCTGTGTTAACCAGTATTCCTCGTCGGGCCAGGTCGCCCGGTATGCAATGGCGACCGGGGTATCCGGGTCATAATGATCCAGTAAAGTATCCTGGATTCGTCGACTGTATTTTACGCTGAGAAACAAACAAAGAGTTCCCTCGATTTCGGCTAAATTTTCCAGGGATTCCGATTCGGGAACCGGAGCACGTCCCCCCACGCGAGATAAGACCACCGTCTGCACAGTCTCCGGTACCGTAAGTTCCGTACGTAGTTTTGCAGCGGTGGCCTGAAAGGAACTCACCCCCGGAATGACTTCGTATCGAGCCCCT
>JBDGPI010000063.1:3011-4426 GCA_042219765.1 Salsurabacterium abyssinicum (SeqCode) | reverse complement strand
ATTCACAATTTCGTCCAGTGTCATGGAGGCCGAGGATTCCGTTCGACAGTCTTCCCCCGTCCATTGCAGTACCTCATCGGCAACGAGTGAACCCGCGTATATAACCAGATCGGCTCGTTCCAGGCACCGTTTTCCCTTCACGGTAACCAATTCGGGATCCCCCGGACCGGCCCCCAAAAATGTTATAGGTGGTTGATGTTGTTTATCGAGTTCGTTCAAATGATTGCTCCTCCTCTACAATAAATTTCCAGGTAACGATTGATTAATACGCATGGGCCAGCGTCATTCCTTTTCTGGAGTCCTCGTTATATATCGTTTTGGGACCTTCCAGGCTTCCTTGCTCAGAAGCGAGAATAGCAGCTGGTTCGGCGACTCCGGGCACCCCAATACATTCCTCCACAACCTGACTCGGATTGGGGATATCCGTCACCGTTTTTAACTGGTCCCTGTCAAAAAACATCAGCTCGACCTGGAACCGGTCCGCGGCCTTTTTCAGGCCATTTTCGTCCCGCTTTAATTCAATGGTTGCCCAGCTGGAGACCTGTGCTTCCTCAAGTCCTTGTGACTCAAGATATCGATCAACCGTGTCCTCCACGGTTTGATGGCGAACCCCCCGTTCACATCCTACTCCCAGGACGACATTTTTCACTTCTTAACGGCCTTTACATTCTGGAGAACGGGCCCTTCTTCCCAGCGCGTGTAATGGGCCAGTGGGCGACTCTCGTGTAAGGAAACCTGTAACATGTTTACTTCGTAATCACGCTGTTGGAAAAACTGACGAGTCTCGTTCAGATTTTCCATCGTGATAAAGTTAGCAATTACAACTCCTCCCTTGGATAACCGCGAATCAATCATCGGAAGAATTACGTCCAATTCACCTTCCGAGCCCCCCAAAAAAATACGATCCGGATCGGGTAATTCCTCCAGAACCTGGGAGGCCCATTCGTTTACCGGGATCACGTTGAACGTTTCCAGCGTACGAATGTTTTCGCAAAGATTGTGAAACCGCTCCTCCTGTTCTTCGATGGCGTAGTAACGAGCCTCCGGATTCAATCGAGCTGATTCTATGGACACTGAACCGGTTGCAGCACCGATTTCCCACACGGTTTCTTCCCCCGATACTTCCAGCAATCCAAGGTCAATCCAGCGAAGGTGTTCGCGCGAGACCATGGAATCGTCTTCCGGTACGAAAAATTCATTGGGAATACCGGGTCGGGGAAACTGGGGTTTTTCGACGTCTTCACGACGTTTCAGTACCACGATGTTCAGTGGGCTAAGATCGTCCGGTATATCCGACGGTTCGGACACGGAAACCGGGTTGGTGTCATGTCCGATCAAATGTTCACAGACGAAAAAATCGTATTGATCACAACCAATCTCCCGCAAGAACCGGAAAATGGCCTCGGGGGTATTTC
>JBDGPI010000063.1:0-3001 GCA_042219765.1 Salsurabacterium abyssinicum (SeqCode) | reverse complement strand
TAGAGCCAGAGCCGGGGGGGATTTTGTCAACGCCGTGCGAAGGGTATCCAGTTTACGTCCATGAAGGCTGTGAACCAGGGCATCGTTATAGGTTGTTTTTAGCGAGGCAAACGCCAGTTGTACACTGCTTCTTGCCGGAATATACTCCAAGTGACTCGCTGGAATCCGTTTTTTTAAATAGGAACCGATCCCAAAAAACAAAGGATCACCGGTTGCCAGTAAGACAACGTGATGATCGGGATCATAGGATTCAAAGGTCGGTACACATTCCTGAAGTTCCGTAATCTCCACAAACTCACAATTGGACTCAAGCGAGACCGTCTCAAGGTGTCTGTTCCACCCCATTACAACATCAGCCTTTTGAAGCGCATCTCGCCCGGCCGGATCATAAATTCCGGTCGGTTCCACACCGATCACGGTTAACTCGGGATATGAGTTACTCATCGTTCGGCTCCCAGTTCAACAACGTATTTGTAATTGTGGCTGCCAGAGGGGAACCACCGCGGGTGCCCTGAATCGTTATGCTGGGAAAACCCGAGCTTTCCAGGGCAGACTTCGTTTCTCGAACCGCAACAAATCCCACGGGTGCGCCGATCACAATTGGAATCCGCTCTCTCAACGATGTACCGTTTTGATGACATTCGATTAATCGAGCTAACGTCGTTGGAGCATTGCCAACCACCAACCAGAAGGACTCATGTTGATCCAGAGCCACATCCAATCCAGCGGCGGATCGAGTTAAATTGTCCTCATTGGCACGCTTATGTGTTTCATCGTCATGCACGTAACTAAATGTTTCAGCCCCCCATCGATCGAGCAAGGAGGCACGGATCCCCTGACGAACCATACCCACGTCAGTCACAATCGTTGCTTCCGGTCGCGAATTTAGAGCCGATGGAATCGGATCATCGGAGAATGACAGATGATCCGCGAGACCAAAATCACCGCTGGTGTGCACCACGGACTCAGCAACGGACTGCTGTGCGGGATCACGACCGTTAACGGGAAGGTTTTCCCGGATATGCCGGTAGCTACGACGACGGATCTCCTCCGGGTCATAAGACACGCTTTTCATGAACTTTTTTCCCTTCGGAAAATTCGATACATCGCTGAATGAAGGACTCCGGGAACCCATCACAGGCCGGAAAATACGGGTGAATATAACTACCGTACACATTGTGTCGAGAAACTCCGACCACGTCGTTCTTCCCCCCGGAACCTCGTTCAATTCGTATTCCGGACTTTATGTCCTTACCCTCGACAATCCGAGAATAGTGAAACCGGTGACCGACAATTTCATCCCCCGGATTCCCCCACAGACCGGACTCCGTGACAATTCCTTTTGTATAGGCCAGCGACTGTATGGAGTCCGTCATCCGAAATCGAAGGGGAAACCAGCCAATTCCCGGTATGCTTTCTCCGCTGGTTGTTTGAATTTCCTCCCCCAAAATCATAAAGCCGCCACACTCGGCCCAGACCGGTAAACCATCCTTAATACGTCGAAGCAAAGCCTCTTTCCCGTCCTCATTGTTTTTCCAATGTTCGGCAAACGATTCAGGGTATCCTCCACCTACGTACATCCCATCTATTTCATCAAAGCGTTTTTGGTCAAACAGTGATATCGATTGTAACCGTGCGTCTCGGCGCCTCAATTCATCAAGATTCCGTTCGTAATAAAAATGAAAGGCTTCGTCCCGAACAATTCCAATCGTAATTTGAGTTTCCGAGGATTCGGTGGCCGATATATCCTTAACGGATGTGAACGTTGAACGGCCCGCAGGAACATTGGGAACCGTAAACCGGGACAATTTTGGGACCACTTCTTTACGCAGTGTCCCTCGAAAAGATTCTATTTTTGTACTCTTTCGATTAGTATGGAGTCCCAGATGCCGTTCCGGTAAATCGAGATCGTCCATCCTGGGAATACAAACGTAGTTGGGACAGTCATCCAGCGTAGCCAGAGCCTGTTGTACCATGGTTTCGTGACGGGGACTAGAGACTCGATTTATAATTACTCCCCGGCAATTCAGGTTGTCCTGCAACTGTAAAAACCCATGAACCTGCGCGGCCACGCTGTGGGAACGCTGTTGACCATCCACAACCAGGTAAAAAGGAATATTCAGTGTTTTAAACACCTGAGCGGTGCTTCCCGAAAACGGTTCCTCCTCGCGACCGTCGAACAACCCCATAACACCTTCTACGATTCCCAGGTCCACCCCCGATAGGGACCGGTCCACGATTCGGTGGAGATCGTCGGGGTCAGAAAAAAACGGGTCCAGGTTTCTAGAGGGACGTTCACAAATCGTTCGGTGAAACTCCGGGTCGATAAAGTCGGGGCCCACTTTAAACGGCTGAACCTCCAGCCCTTCCTGGCAAAATCGTTCCATAAATCCCAGGGAAACCATCGTCTTACCCACGTGGCTTGCCGTGGATGATATCCCGACTATTGGTGGTGAACCTGTATTCACGCAGGTGTCACCTCCGTGGTGTAACCCCGCGGTGTATACATCCAATCACCAAACGTACGAGTCATTGAATTCCCGATAATGACCGTGGTAAGCATATCTATCGTCTCAACGGGAACGTCGGAAAGCGATACCGTGTCGACCGATTGTCCGTCGCGGTAGCCCTGGTGAACGATACCGACGGGCGTATCATCGGAACGATACTCCCGGGCCATTTCAAGGACCTCAGGAAGCTGATGGTGACGATCCTTGCTTTTAGGATTATAAATCGCCAGGACAAAATCTCCTTTCAGGGCATGAGACACCCGATCTCGTATCGTCTCCCAGGGCGTCAACAGGTCGCTCAAACTCACGGAAGCAAAATCCTGCCCGGCGGGAGCACCAAGCAAGGCCGAGGTGGCGTTTAACGCCGTAATCCCCGGACTCACGTTAACTTCCGCTTCGGTCCAATCACGCTGCTCTAAAACTTCAAATAAAGCGGCTCCCATTCCGTAAATCCCGGCGTCTCCGCTGGACACGAGCGCAACGTCTTTCCC
>JBDGPI010000062.1:21987-36611 GCA_042219765.1 Salsurabacterium abyssinicum (SeqCode) | reverse complement strand
GACCCCCGCAAAAACCAGCCAGAGGACGCCGGTGCGCGTGATCAGGTAGGTGGGGCCATTCTGATACATTTCGATGAAATCCGGGTGAATAATTTTCCGGTACAGCCCCGGCAGAAAGGCGGCCGTCGATCCGAGCACCAGGTCGAAGGCGGCCAGACCGAGCAATGGATAGGACGCTTTCGATAACAGCCGCCTGGCCTCCTCGAGTTCCTTCCGACCGAAGTCAGGAATAGTGTCCTTGAGTCCGTCCGAAATCGACCGCGGCGTCCAGTCCAGTTCCCGTTTGGCTTTGTCACTGGAGAAGAATCGAGTAACGTTCCGTCCCATCTCGATCATTTCCTTAAGCTCGGCACCGGTTCTCCCGGTGATACTTTTCATCAGACCACCAATTGACGCCACCGTATCAGCAATCCAGTCAGGTATTTCAAATTTAGGCTCCGGGATACCAGTTTTCCCCGACAGCTCAGCAAAAAACTCCTCGAATGTCAGGGGCTCTCCGCTAACAAGGTAACTCTCCCCGGCGTTCCCCGTCTCGTACGCACGTTTTAAGGCCTCCGCCACATCGTCAACATGGGTGAAGGTATAGCCCGCGTCCCCGTCGAGGTAGGCCAATGCGTGACCCGCAAGGTGATTCTGAATCAGACCAGCTATCGGACTTTCGTCCCCCGGACCGTAGACCGATGAGACAATGGCATGAACTATCTCCTGGCCGTCGTCCATACGGTCGTCCACCAGCTGATGGGCTTCGTATTTCGTTCGGGCGTAATTGGACCGAAAATTACCATCGTGGGTCGTCGACTCGTCACAAATTTCACCGTTGGTGTCACCAAGCGAAGTATCCGACCCACAATAAAGGACACGGAGGTCTCGCTTCTCGGCCGCCTCCAGTATTTTTCGGGTACCATCCACATTTACCTGCCGCATCCAGTCCAGGTCTCCGCCAAGGGTATACACGGCCGCAAGGTGAAAAACACCATCAACCCCCTCCAGAGCCCTCTCGATTGAATCCGGGTCGGTCAGGTCCCCTTCAATAATTTCAGCACCACGGTCAGCAAGGTCTGATGCTTTGGAGGGAGTTCTCGCAAGCAGCTTCAAATCATACCCGTCGTCGAGTAGCTTATCGGCAAGTACACCGCCGACAAATCCAGTTGCCCCGGTCATCATTACCGTTTTCATGACAGTCCTCCTGTCCCCTGAATGATTGGATCAAGCTTAGTAGCTGAGTTATATAGAGATATGATCCGCAGTTACACTAATTTCCCGGATGGGACTAATCCGATGGTGAAAGGTAGTTGACGCTTCGCTCGTACAGGCCGGCCAGAAGCGGGACCTGCTCGGATCGCCGGAGTGTGATCTCAACCGCGTCCTCAAAGGGCGTTCGGTTTTCGTAGCCAATCAGGTCCCAGTACCGGTCATCCTCGGCCAGAAGATCAGTTTTCAATCCCTCAACGAGTTCCCGTGCAAGGTAAAGGTTGGAGCGTGTAACAAAACGAAGCCAGTAGCTCGAAAGTTTAGGAGTTAGTAACGGAACTCGAAGCTGATAGGGATTATTGCCGAGTTTTCGGGCCGTCCGGCGCAAGATTTCCTCAACGGTCAGGACGTCCGGACCGGGGATGTCAAACCACTCACTGTCAACCCCCTCAAGTTCTATGGCACCGACCAGGGCTTCAACGACGTCATCAACGAAAACGGGCTGCGACCGTGACTGGGTCCAGCTGGGAAGAATCATGATCGGTAGCCGGGCGGCCAGGTCCCTGACGATCTGCCAGCTTGCACTTCCCTGGCCCAGGATCATGGCAGCCCTAAGTTCGATCACGGAGTAAGTTCCCGACCGTAAAATTTCACCGGTTCTGAGGCGGCTTTCAAGGTGGTCGGACACTTCTCCATCGGGAGCCACCCCACCGAGGTAAATGACCCGCTCCACACCGGACTTCTCGGCACCGTCACGCAGGTTCCTGGCAGCCTTTTTTTCCCGTTCCTTGTAACCCTCTCCGGACGACATCGAGTGGATCAAATAAAAGACCGTGTCGATACCGTCCATCGCCTTGCGTACGGTATCAGGCTCACTGACGTCCATCTTCACCCAGGTCTTCGAAGGATGATTTTCTCGGGCGCGTTCCGGATAGCGGGTGGTACAGACGATTTCGTAACCCTGCCTCAGTAGTTCCGGGTAGACCGCCTGACCAATGAATCCAGTCGCACCGGTTAATAAGATTCTTTTTTCACTCATAAATCTCTGGACTGCCTCCGGTTCATTTTAGGTCCGTTCATTTCGCCCGGACGCTTGAATCCTCAACAAAACTTTCACGACCATAAGGGATGGCCTTAAGCCCCGTTGCAGAAACTAATATTTCAGTGAATATACCGGGTTCCGATCGTTCTAACCGACTTAAAAAAGTTTTAGGTACTCCCCCGAAAAAAATACCTGTCAACAGGATCAGTACGGCGTCCGAAAACAACTGTAGCTACAAGTGTTTCTAATACAACACTCAAAAAGTACAACCCCTTGATGGTAACGGGTGCAGTATCTTTTGCTTCCGAAATGCCTCCTCTAAGTTCGTCCAGTCCGAGTTGCTGGTCGATCTGCAAAGACAGCTAAGGTTTTACAAACAAGACCACGGTAGTCTCAAAAGCGACGGACACGTTGGCCCAACGAAAAAAAGATGCAGCATACCGTTTCTGAAATTTCGTGCCCCTTGATATTCCAAGTTTACCGTCCCCACAGCAAGAATAACGATTGATACTGGACTGTTTCTCACGCCTGTACTTACGTTGATAGTAGCCACGTAAACAAAATTTTTTTAGTAAAACATGTTGTTTGTTACGTTAATAAATAAAATATCAGTATTAATAAAATAGACTGGCAGTTGTTCTGAAGCGATTTTTTTGACTCTGTTAGAAAAGTCATCCGCCAATTTTATCTGCCGGTGCGTACTTTAGACTCGACCAGGCCGGCCACAATACGGCAAATGGGAACTGACGAAGGACAATCATGATTCCTCCTGAGGTAGCTCATACCATTCCCTGTATATTGGCATTACCCTAATCGGTGAAATTCACGTGCATAAGACTGGACCACAAAGCAACAGCACGTCCAAGCCGAACAACTCTACCCCAATAACCAACCAACACTCTTTAGTTGAAGACTTGATCAATTTTTCAATTGATCAAGTCTTCAACTATCTGAGAGTCATGAATTGAATCCGAGGAGGATCAAACGCCAAATTTGTAGTATCAGGGGATTCGGTGGAACGGTCATCAGCCACTAGTTCCTTTCTTATGCATTCAATCACCCTCGAATTTCATCTTCAATGTCCCAGTAATACCGTTATTGATATCAATTTTGATCTACTTTCCCGGAGGTTAATCGACGGATTGGAACTGCTCTTCCTTCCAACTATTCGAAACTTAGTACTTCTGGTTCACGTCTCATGTGCCATGTTCTGGCTGGCCTGGATGGTTTTCTTCTCGCTAATATTGACCCCGATCCTGTATCAAGTTGTCCCCGGGAAATTCCAGGAACTCCGGGCAATTTTTCAACGGCGGACCCGTCAGTTGACGAAACCGCTCATTGCAACCCTTGTTCTAACGGGAGTTTACAATATGGCGGCTAATGGTTTCTGGAATTTTAGAAAACTTTTACTCACCGAGCACGGACTGTGGTTTGTCGTGAAGTTATTTTTCGCGGTACTCCTGATTGGCCTGTACTTTCTTGCTCCCGATTTCAGCCAGATCAATCAAAACAGACAAAACAATACCGATGCAAAACGACAGTGGCACATTTCACTGTACGTACATGGAGTCATCCTGCTACTGGGAATGACGAGGGCCTATATCGGAATCAGTCTCTAGGTTGGAATTAAGCAGGAGAGTCAACATCGTCCCTTGTGAAGGCATCTCCGCTCCGGGGTCTGGAACTCGGGGTTACTTCGTTGATTTGCGTTGCTGAAGTGCAGAACTCATTTAAAGACGTAACTGCTTCAGGGAGTCATCTCAAATTGCTCCCCACTGATGACCGGGGGATACAGGACTATTTCGACGCGACGGTTCTTCGCCCGTCCTTCGCTTGTCTGGTTGGTTGCAACGGGATGATGTTCACCGAGGCCCGCCGCTATGAATCGCTCGGGGGCAATATTCCGCTCGTCCACGAGGTACTGAACAACGTTAACTGCTCTGGCGGCCGACAGGTGCCAGTTGTTCGGGAAACGGGCCGTCTCAATTGGTAGCGTATCCGTGTGACCTTCGACGGCAATCGGCCGGTTCTCGTGTTCGGCAAAGGCATTGGCAAGTTTATTCAGAGTTTGCTTTGACTGGGGTTTCAAGGTGGCTTTTCCAAGGTCAAACAGAATGTCGGACTCCAAAGTAATAACCAGGTTATCGCGCCGTAGGGTTGTTTTGGCATTCTTAACGTCGGACAACTTTTCTTGAAGCTGTTTATTCTGTTGTTTTAAGTTACTGAGACGCTTCCGTTTTTTCTTTAGCTTCGCCACTCTGTCCTCGAGGCTGTCCACTTGACTTTTCAAAGCGGTATTACTGTCCTCGAGGGTACTAACACGGGCACTCATGTCACCCTTTGCCGCCCGGGCGGTTTTCAGTTCTTTTTTCAGCTCGTTGATCCGTTTATTTTTTTGTTTCAATTTTTCTTTCGTCTCTTTTAACTGTGTACTTGTTTCATTCAACTCAGTCTGGGTCTTGGAAAGTTTCTGTTCGGTTTGTTGAAGTTCCTCCCGGCTGGCACAACCTGACAGGCTTAAAGCCGATACAAGTATCAGTATTCCTGTACAGTATAGACTGCTCTTAATAAGCCTCATGGTTGGACCTCCGAAAAATTTAATTCCTCGTTATCTGGGTTTAATAATGCATCAACCAAACCAGGTAACGGACGTATCATCAAAAGAAAAAATAGAATTGCCAATCGTGTTTGAATTAGCTCAGTCAAACCGTTGATTACTTTGAAGCAACCGATTGATTGAAACTGTAGTCATCCGAAACGATTCGACACTCTGAATTATGGATGGACTGATCAATTCAGTCCTCAATTGGAAAGGTTATCTGAATAACTGCTCCATTGTCGTTTTCGACGGACATGGAGCCGTTGAGTTCGTATTCCACGAGCGACTGGACAATCTGCATCCCGAAGGTATCGATCGTATCCATGTCAAAGTCAGTGGGAAAGCCCCTGCCGTCATCCTTAACTGTTAGATCAGCCTTACGGTCGTCACTGTAAAACATTATGGAAATATTTGCCGATTCCCCAGTAGTGAAACCGTGTTCGAGCGTGTTGGTCAAGAGCTCATTAAGTATAAGCCCACACGGAATGGCCTGGTCCAGCTTGAGCGATTGACTGTCGACTTCAATGGACACGTTAACATCGGAGTGGTCCCGCTGGTGAAGGGTAACCGTTCGATCCGTTAGTTCACGGACGTATCGCTCGAAATTCAGATTGGCCAGGTTGTCGGATTGATACAGGTTTTCGTGAATCAGGGCCATTGATTTAACACGATTAATGGAATCCTGTATCTTTTCCCTGAGACCGTCCTGGTCAATTTCACGCATCTGCATGCTAAGCATGCTACTGATAATCTGAAGGTTGTTCTTCACACGATGGTGAATTTCCTTCAGCAGCGTCTCCTTTTCCTCCACCATGGACTGTAGTTGTTCCTCGTACCGGCGCCGTTCGGTCACGTCTCGGGCCACGGCATAAATCATGTCGTCACCCGGTTCGGCCCGCCAGTTCAACCAGCGAATATTACCGTTTTTCGTTATGTAACGATTTTCGTGGCCCTCGACGGGTTTTCCCTCTTCGAGCTGGGCCATGACCTCCCTGGTTTCCTCAATATCGTCCGGATGGATGAACTCAAGGAATGGTTTGGATGTCAGTTCACTGCGGGAGTAGCCCAATGTTTCGGAAAAAGCCGGGTTGACATCGAGGAATTGTCCCTCGTAATCGGAGAGAGCAAAGAGATCGATGCTGATGTTAAAGAAGGTTTCCTGTTCCTCCTCAATCCGCTTCTTTTTGGTTATGTCCTCGGCAATGCCAGCTATTCGCTGCACATTCCCCTCGTCGTCCCGAATGGGGAAAGCACGGTCACGAATCCAGCGTATCGAATCGTCCGGCCGGACAATTCGATATTCCTCGTCGTAGTTCCCTTCCTTCTGTCTCTCCACGAGATCTTTCCGGACACGGTTTTGATCCTCCGGATGAACACGATCCAGCCAGAGTTGAGGGTTGTCGTACAGTTCCTCCTGGTCGATCCCCCAGATGTCTTCGATAGCGGGACTCACGTAGAGTAATTCGTCCTTCTCGGAATCGGAAAGCCAGAAGACCTGCTGGATGTTTTCGGCCAGTTCGCGGAACTTCTCCTCGCTTTTCTTTAGTTCCTGTTCCGTTTGCTTGCGTTCAGTAATGTCCTCGATAACGGACACGAAGTATTCGGGCTCCCCCGAGTCATCCAGAACCAGCGAAACCGTTAATTGAGCCCAGAAGAATGTCCCGTCGTTGCGGAGGTAACGTTTTTCAATTGAATACTGATCTTTTTCCTGCTCGAGTAACCGCTCAACCTGCTCGATGTCCCTCTCCAGGTCATCGGGATGTGTTAATTCCTGGAAGGTCTTGGACTTGAGCTCGTCGTGACTGTAGCCGAGCAGTTCACAAAATTTTTCGTTGAGGCGCAGCAGAGTACCGTCCAGATCCACGTGAGCCATGCCGACCGCAGCCTGTTCGAACGTGGAGCGGAACCGCCGTTCACTCTCGCGGAGTTCCTCCTCGGCCCTTTTGCGTTCCGTTATGTCCTCGAAGGTCCCTGCTACCAGTTGAGAGGGGTCCTCTTCCTCGCTGAAGGTAAACGACTGGCCATGAATCCAGCGAATTTCACCGTCCGTGGATTGAATCCGAAACTCCTGTTCGGCCATAGACTCCGGGGTGGACGGAAAAACGGACTCGACACGGCCCCTATCCTCGGGGAGAATGGTATCGTTCAGATCGTCCGGTATTTGTTCAAACTCCTCGGCCGGCTGGCCCCAGATATCCTCGAGACCCGGCCCGAGATACTCCAGTTCCCCGTTGTCCAGGTTAAGAATCCAGGCCACCTGATCAATTGTCCGAGCTAACTGTCGGAAACGTCGTTCACTTTGCCGCAGCTCCCGCTGAGCTTCTTTTTGCTCGCTGATGTCCTCGATGATAGCAACAAAGTAACCATCAAACCCATCACGGGGAGTATCAACCCGACTTACCGTCATCCTGACCCAGACCCAGTGTCCCTGCTTATGACGGTAGCGTTTCTCACTCGTGAAGTGATCAACCTCTCCATTAATTAATTTTTCCGCACAACGAGCATCGGACTCGATACTGTCGGGATGGGTTATCTCACGGCAGGTTCTACCTTCGAGTTCCTCCGCCTGGTAACCGAGCATCGACTCCAGTCGTTCGTTTACACTCAACCACTTTTCGTCAAAGGATATCTCAGCCAAACCGACTTTTGCCTGTTCGAAGACGGCCCGGTAGCGTTCCTCGCTTTTCCGCAGTTCCTTCTGTGCTTCTTTGGTCTGATTGACGTCCACGATGACTCCGTGAAGGAGTTTTTCGTCCGATTTGGGATCAGTAACGCCTCGTCCCCGTTCCAGGACCCAGCGGTCCCCCTGATCCTTTGTGCGGATCCGGTACTCAACTTCGAAGGGTTCATCGTTGGCAAGGGACTGGTGAACGGCCCGTCGTACCTGTTCCCTATCCTCGGGATGAATAATTGAATTGTAGGAGCGCCGCTTGTTTCCTATAAAATCCTCACGGGGATACCCGGTAATCCTTCGTGCGTCCTCACTCATGAAACGCATCGTCCACTCCTCGTCACAGAGGCAGCGATAGACAATTCCCGGCACATCCGAGACAAGGTTCCGGTAGCGTTTCTCCCGGCGTTTAAGTTCCTGCTGAGCCTCCCGGCGATGCTGTATGTCCTCCATGATCGCAATAAAGTAGAGGGGACTTCCGGTTTCATCCCGTACGAGGGTGGTCGTATGTTTAATCCAGACAAAGCCACCGTCCTGTCGTTTGAATCGTTTTTCACCGGTGTAGCTATCAATATCACCCTCAAGCAGTTGATTTTTTTTGCTGCGGTCCTGCTCCAGGTCGTCGGGATGGATTAACGAGGATTCCTCCATCTGATAGAGTTCATTTTTTGAGTAACCGAGCACTTCGGCAAGACGGGGGTTAACCCGAAGCCAGCGACCTTCCATTGAAATTTCCGCCATACCGACCTGGGCCTGGTCGAAAATTGACTGATACCGTTCCTTTGTCTTAAGCAGAGAGAACTCCATTCGCTTCCGACTGGTGACATCCTTTGTGAACCCGGCAAGCCTATCGATGTTTCCCGCGTCATCCTTGAGGGGGCTGCCCTGGGTCCAGACCCAGCGGCTGTAGTTTTCGTTGGGGTTGACTCTATACTCAACATCAATTGATTGACCGTCTATCAGTCGATTTAATTCTTGCTCCAGCCGATCTCGGTCGTCCGGATGGACCATCTTAAGTAGAATCCTCGGGTTATCCTCGACGGCTTCCGGCTTGCAGCCATACACCGTTTCAACAGGCCCGTTGTGATAGAGCACATCCTCAAGTTCGAGATCAAACATCCAGACGATCTGCTCGATTTGTTCGTTGATCTGTTCGAAAGCACGTTCACTGCGATGAAGTTTCTGTTGTATGTGGTGACGTTCGGATATATCCAGCAGAGTAATATAGACTCTACCCCACTGGTGTTCGTGGCCGGGAGAAAGGGTTACTTCCAGTACCACAGGGAAGCTGTTCCCGTCCGGATCACTCACCTCCGTTTCGAAACGAAATTGAGTTTCACCGTCCATCAACTTTAGAAAAATTTGGGCCACAGCCCCTTCCAGAGGAAGATGATTGAGTAGGTTGAGCGTCTGCCCGGGGTCAGTTTCTCCGTCGAAAAATTCCTTGTAGGCCCTGTTAGTGCCGAAGGATTCGGCCCGTCGGATAGCCTCCTGAAGAGTTGATCGCTCCAGTTCCGACGTTTCGTCGTTATTGATTGACTCGTAATCAACGACCGATTCAAGATAATTCCTGACCGAGGAGAGATCGTAGATACTGCAGGGCACGGAAAGATTTTCAAACAGGGTCTGAAACCGAAGGTCATCCCGGTTAGCGACTACATCCTCCGGTTCCGACGGCTCCGCTTTGTGTACAACCGCCAGCAGACTCCCTTCCGTCGTCCTCGATAAGGTCCAGGTTCGCCCGCACCGGAAACGTTGTTCCATTCTTTCGCTGCTGCCGACTGTTGAGAGTCATTGATTCTTCCTGACGCAGACGGGTAAGGTGTTCATGCCAGGACAGGTCGGAATTCATCGAGGGAGTTATATCGAGAACTGTCTTTTCGATCAGTTCATCCCTGGAATACCCTAGTGATTCACACGCCTGCTCGTTGACGTCAAGGAGCTGGCCGGTTTCGGGTTCAATAATAAAAATGGCGTTGGAGCTTTTATCGAGGAGGGAACGGAAAAGAACCGAATCCTGGGCGGATGATGGATTAGAGATTGAACTCACTCCAGTAAGCGCTCCGTGTAAGTCAAGGTACTGTGAGTATTTTAGCTAATGCTCGGGGTCACCGCAATTCCAGAGAGAGCAGAACAACGACCGGACGAGGGGTGGCTAAACCACCACAAATGGCTCGGTTTGCCGGAATTAACGCCTCGCCTTCACGTGGAGTTCCTGATTCCTTCGAACGGTTTTTTCGAGGTCATATCCCAGTTTTTGGAGCTGACTTTTGAGGTCTTCGGTTGAACTATCGTAGTCCTTTACGGAGGGACGACTTCCGTCTTCCTTCGGTAAGTGAATTTCACAGTAAACAAGCCGACAGGTTAGCTCCGACAGTGTCTGCTTGAGTCCCTCAAGAACGAGCGGTTCGGACCCTTCCACATCAATCTTAACGACGTCGGGTTCCGGTATGTCATCACGTGAAACCAATTCGTCCCCGCGTATTGTCTCTATCTCGCTCCCACACCCCTGACCTGGGGCTATCGTCCCGGTGGCGTGACCCACCTCACTACTGGCGGAGGACGTGAAACCTTCGGTTGTTGATTCGTTCGAAAGTGCCTTTTCAATGACCCGATAATTCCCCTCATTGCGATCCAGGTTCCGTCTTAGTTGTTCAACGTTGGGAGGGTAAGGCTCGAAAGCGATCACTTTACCGCTGTCCAATTTATTCATAACGAAGCAGCTATAAACACCAAGATTGGCCCCCACGTCGTAGACCACATCGTCGGATTGAAGCTCGGACAGCAGATCATCGAGCCACTCTTGTTCGATGTCCATGGTCCAATCAACGATCTCACTACCGGAATCCTCACCGGCTTCAAAATGAGCAGAGGTACCATTAACCCTAAACGTCAGTTCCCCCCGATCGGTCTTCGACCCTGACTCAGTCACCGTTATTGCGTCCTCGACAGCAAACTGTCCTCCTCTTGACGCAAAAGGTTTCCCGTCAGGAATAATTCCCATCAGAAAGTTCCGGACGATATTGAAATCACCAGTTGGCAATGGATTCCCTCCTACGGTTCAGCTCGAGATGTGATTCCCCACGCTCAATACCAGATCAATTCAACAGGCGGATCAGACCGGGCCAGGATTTTAAAAACAAGGTTAGACACGACAGGTGATACAAATCGGACAATAGCTGATAACCAAAAAATCGATTTGGCCCGGTTAGATGAAGAAATGCTAACTCTTCGTGGCTGATACTGCGAACAGGAGCCCAAATAGTGTAGGAACTGTCACTTCAATGTAAAATATTCGTGGGATCAGCAAGAAAGGTCGAACAGTTGACGCACAATGCTGGCCTTCACGTTCAAAGTAAGCGTTTGGGCAACTATTCTCGTTGGCGATCCTGATAAAATCCAGCCATACTCAGGGACTCGGTATCGTTGCTTGGCCTAAAAGCAAGAGACCAAATCGATCCAAACAGTTTAAGTATGTTCCTGTTAGTTTTGCTGCTAATTCCAGCGTTTCCGTCCGTGTCCGAAAGTTCGTCCCTCGAACAAAAACTCGACACGACTACCATCCGGATCGAAACGGATACGGGCCTCGAACGGGCCTCCCTGACGGTCTACCGTGCCGTAAGTTCCAAGCATAAATACACTGGCCTGAGCAACGCTTCGAATTTAAGTGAGAACACTGGAATGCTGTTCATCTACGAACGTTCCGATACCAGAACATTTGTTATGCGAGATATGTCATTTCCACTAGATATACTTTTCTTTGGCTCCTCCGGCCGCCTGCGTAAAATTTACGAAGCCCCACTGAGTAGCAACGAACGAACCCAGTTTTATAGGGAAACCGCACGGTGGGTACTGGAAACAAATTACCACTGGTCACGTCAGCATAACGTTACACCGGGTGACCGGCTGGTTATCGGCCAGGGTCAGTAAAACCCTTCGTGAACTCACGGATGTCTTGATCTCACTAATCAAACCAAAAGGTGTTATTAATGTCCGAATTTTACGGTTTCGAAATGAAGGATATTCAGGGACAACCGGTGGACTTCGACCGATACAGCGACAACGTCTGCATCATCTACAACACGGCGTCCGAATGAGGTTACACCCCCCAGCATGGGGAACTCGAACAGTTGTTCGAGACCTACAGAGCGGATGGACTCCGGATTCTCGGATTTCCGTGCAACCAATTCGCAAACGAGGAACCGGGGTCGGACGCCGAAATAGAATCGTTCTGTCGAACTGAGTATGGTGTTAGTTTTGACTTATTCTCAAAAATTAAGGTTAAGGGATCCGACCAGGCTCCACTTTACCGCTGGCTTACGTCGGAGGTTAACCCCTGGGGCCCGCACAAAGTACGCTGGAATTTCCAGAAGTACCTAATTGATCGAAAGGGCAGGATTGCGGATACTTTCGACCCGATGGTTGAACCCTCCAGCGAGCTTTTTACGGCCCGGGTTCGGGAGCTTCTCTCCGTTACCTGAGTGATGACTCGGGACGTGTACTTCCCGGGACCGTTACGGACCGCCCTCGTATTCGATAGTTTCTTTCCCTGGGCGCAGTGGGAACTGCGAGGTCATCGTGACCGTGACTTTTTCAGGCAGATCGCCTACTGGTTCCTCCCCGACACGTATTACCGTAGTCTATGCTCTATCTCCTCCGGTCCAATCGGAGGAACGACCGACTCCGTAAAACGTCTCTTCCACCAGCGGCCAGTGTCCGACCATTCACCCGGAGAGGTAAAGGAATAAACAAATCGCCGGATCCGTATTTCGTCCGGCCCGTCTTCGTCCCTGAATGGGTCCTCCGCCAGAAGACGATGAAAGTTATTATCCTCAAATAACTTTCGTATTAATTCCAACAGCCAGTAACGGGGCCTGTTACGCATAGCTGCAAACCACAGCTGCCAGTCCAGTCGAAGGTGGTAGGGAGCCCACTGAGCGGGACACCTTTCGGGGTCCGTTGGTTTGCCTTTAAATTCGTACGAGACCCATTCCTGTCCCTGGTTCCGTCCCTCGATTACCAGCTCGTATCGTTTCTTGGTGATGGAACCAAAGGCACCGTAAGTATTGACAAGATTCAATGGGTCAAAGCTTGCGTTCATCAACTGTCGACTTGAAAAGAAGTTCCGGACGGGCCAGTAGCTGAGAACGACTACCAGTAGGGCATACACCAGTATGGCGGAGTGCTGGTAGATTGGAATTGAACTGAGCGAAGCGGGCTCAATAGTCCAGGACAAGTAGGCATAAGCTCGGTCCGGAATCAATGGAAGGGCCACGATAATTGTTAGGAAATTAAGCCAAGAGAAATTCCCCGTCAACATCAACCAACCCTGAAAAAGCACCGTAAGAGCAGCTCCAACACCGGCGTAGGGCTGCGGCAGGACGTAACAGAAGGGAACGATCAGCTCCGTCAGGTGGTTTCCGAGAACCTCGAGTTTGTGCCACCAGCCGGGCATGTGATGGGCAAACCAGCTCAGGGGGTTGGGCATTGGTTGAGTTTCGTAGTGATAATCCATACAGGTTAAATCCCGCCAGCAGGTATCGCCCCTGATTTTTATGAGGCCGGCCCCGAACATAACCCGAAAAAGAAGCCACCCGGACAGTGTGACCATAACAAGAGAAACCTTCTGGTACGCCGAACCAAGGAAGATACCCAGGAATCCGGTCTCCACTAAAAACGATTCCCAGCCGTAGCCGTAAAATAATCCCCCGGCATTCATGATGGAGAGATAAGCAGCCCAGAGCACAAAACTTATGAGACTAACCGCCCAGAACCCCAGCCATTCCACTCCGAGGAACCCAGCAAACGACAACAATAACCCAATATAAGTAAGAATGCGTACTGCGGTATCGGTCGGAAAAAACGCCAGGATGGTGGGGTTTTTCGTGACGGACGTTTTGCGGACCCGCTCGGTAAAAGGAAGTATTCCATCCTCTCCGGCCAGTGGGATAAACTGGCGGTGAGTAACAAGAAACGCAAGCAGATACGTCAGAAAAAGCCCCCGGTAAAACAGAAAGCGACCGTACCAGTAGGCGTCGGTCTCCAGGTTTTCCAGAATCATCATTTTAACTGGGACATTGATCCCCCTGAAACTGGAACTGTTTTTTTATCCATCGAACGGATTCGGGGAAAAGCAGACGCAAGTGTATCGGTCCGACCCGAGTTATCCCCCTCAGTAAAAGGGTTCCAGACAAAGAGGTCTATGAAGATCATCGCCCGGATCATACTGACACCACCAAAAGTAGTTCGGTCCAAGCACACTGAACTTCTACCTCTAAGCACCGATTTTTTTCTTTCCTGACACTTCCTAATATTATTTTTTCTACCCGTGTTTCTGACAAGATTAGATCGCTCCTGGAAAAATGGTCCTTAGCGACCCTATGTGAGATAATCCCATTGGATTCAACATTCATCTGGCTATTCTTTACGTAAGGAGTGTTAGGCGTACTGATGTCACTGTCCGAGCTTCAGGTTGCCTACTTACTGGAAGAGGGGTTCGAGGACCTGGAATTCCACGTTCCCCGCATGAGACTCCTCGAGGAAAATGCCTCCGTAACCGTTGTTGATACCGGCCGCATGCAGGAATACACCGGTAAAAATGGTCTTCAGGCCAAGCCGGACAAATCGTCCGACGAGGTTGTAGCCGATACTTTTGATGCCGTTGTAATTCCCGGTGGCTGGGCCCCGGACAAATTACGACGGGACGACAACATTCTTACCCTCGTCCGTTCAATTTACGACCAAAACGGAATTGTTGGCAGTATCTGTCACGCTGGTTGGGTCCCCATTTCAGCCGGAATCATTGATGGACACAAGGCCACCGGATCAACCGGTATTCGTGACGACGTTCTGAACGCCGGCGGTCGCTGGGCTGATGAGGCGGCCTTCCGTGACGGCAACATTGTCTGGGGGCGTGTGGTCGAGGATATTCCCGACTTCTGCAGGGTATTAATCAATGCTTTACGGGATTTCACGGACCAGTTCTAACGTTTTCTCAATAAATCAAATTCTCCTGCGAGGTGATGTAGGGTGAGTTCTTTCTCAGTTGAAAGTCCCGAGTTTAGTGACGGTGAACCAATTCCCGAAGAATACGGCTACAACGAGCAAAATATTAATCCCCC
>JBDGPI010000062.1:20249-21977 GCA_042219765.1 Salsurabacterium abyssinicum (SeqCode) | reverse complement strand
TGCCCTGATTATGGACGACCCGGACGCAAGGGAACCCGCCGGCAAGATATGGGATCACTGGGTTGTCTGGAACATCGATCTGGGCAACACCGAACTCCCGGAGGACTGGTCGGCCGGTGCTGCCGACGAAGGTCTGAACGATTACGGTGAACAAGGGTACGGTGGCCCCAATCCACCGGACCGGGAGCATACGTATTACTTCAAATTATACGCACTGGACACACAGCTAGATCTACCGTCTTCGACGAATTCCAGTGAACTCGAAAATGCCATGAATCCCCACATCATTGACGAAACGGAACTAACCGGAACTTATAGTCCCTGACGCCTCCAAAAAATTGTGTGCTTATAAAGTTTTCAGTGCGTACAGTTACGTTGACTGCTTGACTTCGTTCCACTGATCGATGGCCTCGGAGGGGTTCTCGGCGGTTTCTTCACCAAACACATGTGGATGGCGTTCGATCAGTTTTCTGTTCAACCGGGCCAGCACATCATCAATGGTGAAAAGGTCCTTTTCGGCAGCCATCTGAGCGTAAAATACCCCCTGTAAAATAAGGTCTCCGAGTTCCTCCTCCAGGTTGTCCATATCGTCGTTACGGACCGCCTCAACCACTTCCTCGCTCTCCTCTTGAAGACATTCAATCATTGACTCCATAGTCTGTTTACGGTCCCATGGACACCCCTCGTCCGAGCGCAAATATTCAACTAGCTCCACCAGTTGATTGAAGGTTTCATCAACGTCTCCTGACACAGGTTCATCCATATCCGGATCTCACCTTTCTAAAGCAGAGATTTACTCTTCCGCTTCCGACGTATCGGACTTACCATAGTATGCACTTTTGAACCCGGTTTTTCTAACACTCCCAAAACATCGTTCCGAACCCGGTCGTGGTCCTCGTGAAAATTTTACTAATAGGTCCGGACAAGTTACTAGATTCAATGACTGCACGGCACCGGTCGAGGTTCGAACTCCTGCTTCGTGAACTCAAATCCAACGGTTTCACCCTCCGCTTTGACCAGGATCCCCCCCTGGAAAAGGATACGTCAAAAACCCGCGATATTCATTTCAAGACCGGTTATCCGGTATACGATACTGAGTGGGATGGGTTGATTGTGGATCGTAATATTGGTGCCGGAATTCACGACCGTCTACCGGAGGAGGACATAAGGGCCGTGGTCGTTAACTACGAGGAACTTACCCGGGGGCACGTCCTGCGCCAGTTCCTCGAGACACTCTACGGTATGTATCGTCTGAAGGAGTTTCTCAAGAAACCGGAACTCAGAATGAATGAGCTGTATTCGTTCCAGGCTCGCAACAAATACAGTTTGATGGCTCATAGTTCCCACGATCAAAAAGAACTGGGGCGTTTATTGTCCAGACACGAACGAGCGGACACGATCCTGGACCGTTACGTCCAGGGTTACCGCCAGACCGTCTTCACGAAAACCAGCCGTGGAAAACACTTCAACGTGCTGGAACACTTACAGGGACATCTCCCGGATAATGTTTCGTCCCGGCGTAAATCAACAATAGATGAAACTCTGGAAAAGTACCGGTTGGGTCTGACACCATGGGTTGTCCCCTACAACCAGATCCGGAATTACTTCCTCGAAAACTCCCAGGACTGGCTCGACGGTCAGACTTACCTTAACCCCTACAGTGAGGAATACGCCCTCAAGCGCTCGGCCAGCTTACAAACCTATTACGACGCAATTTAAATCGTCCCA
>JBDGPI010000062.1:12376-20239 GCA_042219765.1 Salsurabacterium abyssinicum (SeqCode) | reverse complement strand
TCTTTCGAGGTATCTGTTGGCTCGATCCGGGACGCCACCGAGAACTTTCAGTACACTTACATCACCGAGGGAGAGGTTTAACGATTCGAATTTGTCCCGCAGGTTCCTCAGAGCAGCCGCCAGGTCGCGCTCCTCGGCAGTGAGTTCGGAACCAAAGGGAAATTCGGGAAGACCCACACGGGAGGTGGCCTGATCGAACCAGTTATCCAGCATCTCCGGAGTGTTCTTGCGGTACGACTCCGGGAGCGTCCAGTCGTCGGGGAGTTTGTCGGAGGCTTTCGCTTTTTTGACCAGGTCGGGTTTAAACCGGGCGTCCGTTACGGAGAGCATTGATTCCACCACTGCTCGGTCGGTTAAGCCCCGGAGATCCGCAATGCCGTATTCCGTTACCACGATATCCCGCAGGTGGCGGGGAATGGTTGTATGACCGTAATTCCAGACGATATTTGATTCTAACTCACCGTTGCTCCGCCGGGTACTCGGTAACATGATGATGGACCGTGCCCCATCAAGGTCCTGAGCCATCGAAACAAAATTATATTGACCCCCCACCCCACTGACGACACGCATATCCTCCAGTGCATCCGAAACGACGGCCCCCGACAACGTAACCTTCATGCCACTGTTGACGAAACGGGCCTGACGTCGCTGCGCTTCCTTCAGCGGTTGCTGACCGTACAGGTCATTAACGAACGATATTCTGTCCATCCGAAGACTACGGCGACAATCGTCATCGAGATCCCTCAGATAGCTATACAGGGACGGCGGTCCCAGGAAGAAGCCCGCGTGTGCCACGATGCCGTCCTGAAGCTGCTTCCCGAGCCCCTGTTCCCGGATGGCCATTCGAGTATCATCGTTACTGAGGTCGGCCGGTAGTACGCTTCCCTCCTCAAACTCCAGTGTACCGTCGGAATAGCTAACGGAGTTACCAAGAATTCCGAAGCGGCGAAGCATACGGAAATCGTCTTCGGTTAATTCATTCCGAATAATATTCTTTTCCAGGAGCCGTTCGATCAACTCGAATTCGACAGTCCGATCGCCGTCCCGTTGGTTAACGTACCGCTGTACCTCGATCTGATTATAGACAGTGCGAGATAAAACACCATTTTCAAGTAATTTTTGAAAACCACGAACAAGCATTTCCGTGGACGCATAGAGCCCGTCGTCAAATCGACCACGGCCACCTATTTCATTGATTAAATCCATTTCACCAGTGCTGTAGCTAAAAGTATCGGCCAGAGCCTCGTAATTGTCGTTCTGGTTATGCCGGAGGATAAGCATTTTTGCAATAGCATCACTCAGTGAACCGATGCCGATTTGAAGGGTACCCTGATCCCGAATCAGCTGGCTCACGTGGAGACCAATTGCGTAGTCCACTTTATCGAGGGGTTCCGAAGGCGGGCCGAAGAGTGTGTGATTGTGCTGTTTGGCGTCCAGTAGGGCATCGAACTGCTGGGTTTCAAGGAAACAATCGCCGTGCATAAATGGCAGCTGTGAATTCACCTGGCCGAGGACAAGTTTATCGCGTTGATCGTACGGGGGTTCCTCGAAGCGATCCAGAAGATCAAGGGTTAAGTCGGCATTACAGCTTAAACTATGAACCGGTTCCGGTTCTGATTTTATCGTTCTTGAGGGAGTCACCATCTGAGCAATGACGTTCACTCCCTGTTTGAGGCTATCCCGAACGGCGTAGGTGTAGTTTGTGTTAATGTGATTCTGCTGTGAATGAGTGTTCGATAACTGGCTACCCGCTTTGACGTAAAACTGTTTAATCTCAACGTTGGATGGAACGGCGTCCCTGTTAAGATCACTGACGTAATTAAGTGTTGGATAATCGTCAAAGACTCTGTCAAAGATAGGTTGGAGGAGCCTCTGCTCCAGTGGACCCTCCACATCGGGTCTGGCCAGTGAAAGCGCCGTAACAACTGTCAGGTTAATCGTATTATTCTTCTTGGCCCGGTCGTAAAATGCATTCAATAGATGGACTGGTTTCCCCAGGCCAAGGGGGGTCGCAATGGTAATATCAGGACCCAGCTTCTCGAGGGTCCTATCGACAATAGGCTCGGCGGATTCACAACGCGCAGTCATGCGGGCAATTCCTCCTGGATATCTGGGTATTCCTAAATTAGTACGGTATTTGCTACCATCAATTCCGTAAAGTCTGATTGGTAATGGTTTAATGAAATTACCGACGTCAGCCCGGTTCCCTACTCCGTGAATTCATTCTCAATATCGAAAGGTAGTAAACCCCGTCGCCTGAATTCGAATTACCGGTTTCACTGACTTCTCCCGGAAACAATCCGCCCTTACCAATGAAACGGTACGAAGTATCATTGACGGAGCTGATCCACCGACAGCCTGTAGATCAAACAGTTCGTCGGATAGCGTACTGTTAACCAACTGGATCATCAGGTATACTTAATGAAATTCTCACATTTACTCTTGCCTCAAAGTAAGCATCCCCTTGAAGATTGCGGTTGCTGAATCAAAGAGGACAAAACAACAGGAGGTAACCGCAATGAACAGCGGTACCGTAAAATGGTTTGACGACGACAAAGGCTTCGGTTTTATAGAACGTGACTCCGGAGAAGACGCATTCGTACACTACTCATCCATTCTCGACGATGGTTATAAATCCCTTGATAGTGGGGATGAGGTTAAGTTTGAAGTTGAGACAACCGACGATGGTTTAGCGGCCGTTGAGGTTCAGTTAATCAACGGTTCGGACGACTCCTCACAACAATCCGACTCTCAACAGAACGGTTCCGACCCAGTGGCCGAGGAAGACACCGCCGGCACCAAAACGTTCGAATCCTTCGACGAGCTGGACCTCGATCCCAGAATACTTGAAGCCATTCGGGACGCCGGGTTTGAAAGCCCAAGGCCCGTTCAACAGAAGGCAATTGAACCCATTCTAGAGGGAAAGGATCTCGTCGGAACAGCTCCAACTGGCACCGGAAAAACGGCGGCCTTTCTGATTCCGATTCTTAACAACCTCGCGGACACTTCCACCGGCGAAGCCCAGGCGTTAATCCTTGCCCCCACGCACGAACTTGCCGATCAGATCACCGAGGAAGCACGGACCCTTGGGGCTAACCTCGACCTGGTGGTTCGAAGCGTTTACGGCGGAACGGACATTTACGACGAAATGGACCAGCTCAAGGAAACCGTGGACATACTGGTAGCCTGTCCGGGACGGTTGCTGGACCACCTCGGGCGGGGCACAGTAAACCTTAGCGACATTAAATACACGGTACTCGACGAGAGCGACCGAATGTGTGACATGGGATTCCTGCCGGACGTCAAGCGAATCATCCGCAAAACCCCGGAAAACCACCAGAAAATGTTCTTCTCGGCTACGATCCCCCCTGAAATACAGAAGCTGGCGGATAAAATGCTCGATAATCCCGTAAAAATCAGTGTCGGACGGCAAGCACCAACCAAAACTATTTCCCACTACGTCTGCCGACTGAAGCAGCACCAGAAGAAGAAAGCACTGAAAACCATCCTCTCGGAACACGATACCGAATCCGTCCTAGTTTTCTGTCGGACTCGCAAAACCGTCCGACAGCTGGCGAATTACCTCCGGGAACGGGAGTTCGACGCCTGTCCCCTCGAAGGAAGCATGGGGTCAATCGGCCGCCAGGCTACTATTTCCGGATTTCGAAACGAGAACTTCAAAATATTAATTGCTACCAACGTGGCCGCTCGGGGATTGGACGTCGACCATATTTCCCACGTCATCAACTACGACATCCCCGAGGATCCCGACGTGTACACCCATCGTATTGGGCGGACGGGACGATCCGGTTCCAGTGGAAAAGCGTTTACCTTCGTAACAGATAAGGACCGGCAATCCCGTGAATCGATTGAACGTACCATCGGTTACGAAATTGACGAGTATTCACTGGAGGGCCTGTGAAGAAAAAATCCGGTCGACTGAGGGTCTTATTCAGTAGAGTTAACGAGATCAATTATCGCACAAGATACTTTAAAGAGCCGAATCGTAACACCTGACCTCTCCCGGTCGTGTTGTGCAGCCATATTTCGCTGAAGAATCCAGTGGTTTCCTGTACGAAACCAGAATTCATCCAACACACTCCAATGGGCGGTGCGATTTTTCATGTCGCAACGTAATGTTCTCGGTACGGAACTTGAGCCCTGCAGTAAAGATCCCGAAACGGGCTTTACCCGGGATGGTTACTGCCGGTACATCCCCGAGGATCGAGGCGAGCACCAGATTTGCGCCGTAATGACGCAGGAATTTCTTGAGTTTTCCAAATCAAGGGGAAATGACCTAATGACCCCCCGTCCCGACATGAAGTTCCCCGGCTTGGAACCGGGCGATCAGTGGTGCCTCTGCGTCGGTCGATGGCTGGAGGCCCACGAAGCTGACTGTGCCCCTCCCGTTGTTCTTGAAGCGACCAGCAAAGCGGCTCTGAAAAAAGTCCCCCTCGAAATTCTTCGGGAGTTCGACCACTCCGAACGCACGGAGTGAAGTGCCTCCCGGTCAGCTAAACATCCACTCCGACCGGGTTTTCCGTTACGTCATCCGAGGCTTCCCGGGCAATTGCTTCAAGCATGCTACTGAAGCTGAAGTAATGAAAGAGTGAAATAACACTCCAGTAGACACGGCCCAGCACACCCGCCGGACGAAATTCGGCTCGCTGTCGGCACAGTGTACCGTCGGACTCCGGCTCGATCTCATAAATCAATCGGGGACGACCCGGCAGGTTAAAATCCCCCCGTAGCACTATGTACTTCCCTTCCTCGAAATCCTGCACTGTCCAGAAATCCAAATTACCCCATTTACTCAAATTCGGGTTCTCATAGTCGACCTCCGGAAAGTCAAAAAGACCGAACAGGTCATCAAACCGCCTCACCAGCCACCGCAACCAGGAAGCAAAGAAGAGTCCATTCCTGGAGGCAAGATTAACGATGGCCGTCCAGACCTGTTCCGGTTCAGCATCGATCCGGAGGGTCCGTTCGTCACGGTAGGTCGTTCCCCCCGCCCAATCGGGGTCGTAGTCCCGGGGCCACTCGGGTGGTGACAGTTCACCGTCGATGCTATTGGGGGTGTCCGACACCGGTTCAGGATGCTCGAGTGCCCTCCGTATGGCTTCATCTACCGTCAACAGAGTCTGCGGAATAATTTCCCGAATTCGCTCGTCCCGTACAACCGCCGGATTCCGTGACCCCTTGACGAGTGGATAGGTTAAGTCCTCCGGAAGGGGCAGGAAGTCAATCATCCTGCGTGAACTCCACTCGAGGCTGATAAAGGGAAGGGGAAGAATTATGCGGGGGAATAAACCCGCTATCCGGGCGTACTTCTGCATCACTTCAACGCCAGTTAATACGTCTGGGCCGCCAATGTCGTAGTTATTGCCGGCTGTTTCCGGCTGTTCGAGGCTTTCGGTCAGGTAGGTCAGAACATTTTCAACTGCAATGGGCTGGCTGGGGGTCCTGACGTATGGGTGGGTAAGCATGATCGGTAACTTCTCGACACAGTACCGGGTCAGTTCGAAGGATCCACTGCCGGAACCAACAATCATAGCTGCTCTCAGTATCGTGACGGGCACACTTCCCTCCTGCAGGATTTCACCGACTTCCCGACGGGATTGACGGTGTTTGCTCAGGCCGTCGTGATGGTGGCCAAGCCCACCCAGGTAAATGATTCGGTCCAATTCGTTTGATTCTGCCGCACTGACGAAATTTTGCGCGGCCTTACGGTCAGCGTCGGCAAAATCACCACTCCCCATTCCCATTGAATGGATAAGGTAATACGCATGTACACAATCCTGCGCGGCCGCTTTGATTGAATCACGGTTGAGAGCGTCCGCTTCACGGAGCTCGACGGAAGGGTGCCTGGACCATCCGGCACGTTTTAATTTCTCACGACGCCGGGAAACGGCACGTACCCGATAACCTTCCCGGAGCAGACGCGGGATCAGGCGACCACCCACGTAACCGGTGGCACCGGTTACCAGCACTCGTTCCTTCATAGATTATCCTCCTTACCCACCGCAATCGTAAGAAGCATCCGCGGGTATTAGTTAATTCGACCGGGATAATACAATCCTGGATTACCCGATACAGGTCTTGAGTAAAATGTTTCGTTTACTTCCGAAACGGTGGGGACGCTTCAGTTATACGTATTCACGCCAGTACGAACAGGTGCCCTGGAGCCTATTCCGGCCAGTAGCTTAGTCTATAATTCTTAACTCAAAAAGGGACGAATAAATTAACCGCCGGACGGGAACGGTTGAGTTAACATAGGGAGTCATCAACGGTTTTAAGCCATTTTGTACGGAAACAAAACTCGGATTATTCCCCGTCGTCCTCCGGTGGATTATGAATGAATCGCTTCATACCGTCCGGATCCTGCTCGAATGCCTCCTGGAGCAGATCGTCGGTTGACTCGGACCGACGACGCTTTTTTTGAACCTCGTCAATATCCTTGCTGCCACCCCCACCGCCTGATTTATTCTCCAGACGTTGCTTGCGCCGTTTCTTCTCACGCTTCCTCCTGCCCCTCTTCAGTGCTGCCTCAATTTCTTCATTGAGCTGTTCGAGGGCGTTCTTGCGGTTTTCCCGCTGGGATCGACTGTCACCGTTTTCAATTAAAATTTCACTATCCTTGGTCGTTAATCGCGGCGGAAGATGACACTTGAGATCCTTTTTTTGATCATCGTCAACCGGAACATCCTCAATGGGAATCCTCAGGCGAACCGCCGTGGCCCTACGATCGGAGTGCTGTCCCCCAGGGCCACCGGATCGCATGGTCTCGAAATCAACCTGATCCATGGAAAGGTAGGACATTTTTTCAACTCCCTACCGACGACAGTTAGACTTTAGGTCAAAAGGATACCAGAGTTTTCAACCGAACTCAGTACCTGCAAGAAAGGAAACCGTCATTCTTAAAACCAATGGAAAGTGTTTCAATTCGGTCCGAGTCGTCTTCCAGTCGACCGAAAAGACTTTCTCAACGACTTACCGCGTCAATTCTATAAAACTGCGTATACCTCTATCCGCCTGTGGGTGACCGAGCGATGGTACAAGAAGTTCTTTACCCGAGGGGGAGTGGGCTAAGACCGGCAAAGGGTACAGGGTTTAGTGGAGCCGGCCTTAATCCTCTTCCTCGTTAAATACATACTCGTAAAAATCCAGTACCCTCTCCCAGGTCCGTTTTTCCTCCAGCATAGAAAGATCCCCATCCATGGCTGCCTCAAACTTATTCAGGTAGTCCCACGACAAACCACCAACAAGCTGATTCTTGAGGTCCTCGGAAACCTCTTCGGAGGTCAGGAAGGCGCCGGCGAGGATTTTCTGGGCATCCTTGCGTGAAATCGAGTAGCCTTTCCGGGCCGCTGATTCCACGAGTTCGTCGGAGGACCGGTCCTGGGAGAATCGTAACCGGAGCGAGTCCGATTGAAGAGCATTTTGAATGAGTTCCTTCAGGTTATCGTCGTCCGTCACTTAGGGGTCCCTCAATCGATACGATAGTTGAAGTTCCTGGTACTCAGGCGTCGTCCTCAGGGCCCTGATCCATCGTTTTATGGATCACGACCCGGTTGCGCCCGGAGTTCTTGGCGTCGTAAAGGGCATTGTCCGCCGCCTGCACGAGTTTCTCCGGATGCTTCATCTCCGGTTTTCTTTCGGCGACTCCAATACTGCAGGTCACGGTAAAACTTCGACCGTCGTCCGTTGTAAACTCCTGTTCGCTAAGGGTCTTCCGTATACGGTTCGCTACGGCGGAGGCACCTTCGGAACGAGTTTCCGGTAAAAGAAGACAAAACTCCTCTCCTCCGTAACGGCCGGGGACGTCGGATACCCTGACGGACTGACTCGCTTCATCACTCAACA
>JBDGPI010000062.1:0-12351 GCA_042219765.1 Salsurabacterium abyssinicum (SeqCode) | reverse complement strand
GGCGGTTGTAGAGCCCGGTTAACTGATCGTGGCGAGCAAGAAATTCAATTTTCTGCTGGCGCCGGGATAACTCCCGGTCATCAAAGAATGCCTCCCGGTTCAGACGGTAAAAGACGCCGTGTCCCAGAAGGATACTCGTCATAGAAGACGCAAGAAGCACTATAAAAACAAGACTAAAAAGAGCGGCGTCCCAGCTAATGGCGAGGTACATTCCCGGCAGAAACAGGAGTGTCGATGACGTTACCAGAGTCCGTACCATTAACCGAGCGGGCATTATGATGGTGTAGAGCGGCAAAAGGTAGATGATGTACATGGCGGCACTGTTGGGAGTCTGCAACTGGCTGAGGACATAACCACAGACCGATGCTCCCAGAACGTAGGCGATTCCAAAGAGCCAATTGACCCATTTTTTGGAGCCTTCGAACAGGGCCGTAATAACCACAAGAGCCCCGAGGATAATGCAAAAGTAGAATCGCCCGACAAGGGCCAGATTATAGAGGTGCTCGGGATAAATAAACCGAACAAGTTCCCCAATTAACCCCAGAAAGACGATCAGAACAACACAGAGTTTCTGAAGTAATGGAATCGTAAGATCCCGGAGGTAAACCGAAAACATGGCCTCCTGTAGCCTGGAGCGATCCGGATAATCCCCGGAGGAATCAAGTCCAAATACCGAAAACAATCCAGACATGTTTAAACGCCCCGGTTAGACAATTAATCGGTACTCAACTGATCTCGGACACGATCGACGTCACATCGAAATTAACCTGAGGAAACAATCCGTATCCAGTAGCTCATGCTTCATCACGGTAAATCGATTCAGGCTGAAACAGGGTGACGAGTCTCCGTACGGATACAAATTTCGAATCACCGTCACGAAGTTCAACCGTTAATTTATATCACAGGTGAAGTTTCACCAACGATATTGACCCATCGGCCAAGACCTTCCGACCACTTGCACCGATTTTTTACTACACAGATAAGCCAGAATTCCTGATTTTATACCGGGGATTCCCCTTGATCGTATCGGGGCGGGCAGATTAATATGCTTGGGAGTGGAAATATTAGCGGATATTCGAAATGTGTGGTCATTCCCGATGGCGGACTGGACGAGTACTGCCAAACGCCTTTCTGTTGGTGCTGGCGCCGCGGCCCTGGGGGCCGTTTTACTCCATCGACTCAGGAAATACCTTTACGACGATCGGGAACGAGCCGACGAACTCCATCACGTCCAGACGGACGACGGCATTCAACTCGGTATCTGGCGGCACCGTCCTCGAATCGGGGAACCAGGGGAACCTATTCTCCTGGTTCACGGATTTGGTCTGAATCACCGTCATTATGACCTTAACGAAAATTACAGCCTCGCCTCGTTCCTGGCCAATCGAGGGTACGATTGCTGGCTTGTTGACCTACGCGGTCGAGGTGCCAGTCAAATTCCTGACGATCCATGGTGTTTCGACGATTACATACAGCACGATATTCCCGCGGTCATCGATTACATCCTGAAACGAACGGGGATGGAGGAACTCCACTGGGCAGGCCACAGCATGGGCGCGATGATCTACCATGCCTATGCTGGTACCTCCGGTGATCAGGACAGAATAGCCAGTGCGGTCGTTACGCAGGGACCCTTCCACGGTCGTACCCCCCGTCGGCGCCGGGGGGACTCGGAGGACGGGAACAGTCCCGAACTGGTGGCCTTCAACAATTTTTTCATCCCTATGATAGAACTATTCCGCCGGTTGAGGATCCCCTGGACAGGGGTGGTCCGTTTCGGCGCCTTCTGGATGCCCCAGTTAAGGAAAATCGTTCCGGACCAGCTGATTCACATCCTGTTTAACCCGGATAACATTACCCACGAAAACCTGAAACAGGCCAGCGTCCGAATTGTCGAGCGGGTTGGGCCTCAGGTGCTGGCTCAATTCATGGACTGGGGAGTCAACCGCCGCTGGACAAATCGGGAAGGAGATTTGAACTACCGAAAAGGAATTCAGTCCATCACGGTCCCGACACGAATCGTAGCCGGGGAAATCGACAAACTCTGTCCGCCGCATAACCAACGGGCGGGTTTCGAAGAAATCGGAAGTGACAGTAAGGATTTCATCACGGCAGGTAAGGAGAACGGTTTCAGCGCGGACTACTCACACCTGGATTTTGTCCATGGGGAGAAAGCACCGGAGGAAATTTATCCGCTCTTTTCGAAATGGTTTGAGAAGTATACTATTAAAAGGTAATTAACCGCTTCCGTCGGTGAAAGGCCGGTCCATTTGACCTGAGGTGGCCATCTCGGCCATGTCCTTGGTGCGATGTCCCTCGACAACAATATAATGACTATCGGACCCCGCCACTGAAATTGGTGTAAGCGTAAGTTCTACTTCCTCCGCCCCATTCTCTTTTCCATCGAGGTCAAAAACGCCCCGGTAAATCTTCTGGTCCGTCCGAATCATCTCAACCGCTTTTTCAAGCCAGTCTCTGTTGGACGTTTTCCGAAAAATCCGGAGATCCCAGATCGTTTTACCGATGACTTCATCCTTCTGTTCGTGGACGAACTCAAAGGCGTTACGATTCAACTCGACTATTCTCCCCTGGCTATCAAGCAGACCCATCATCCGATACTCCCAGTTCATAATTTACGGAAGCGTGGACATGCTTCGGATGGTAGCCTCGGAGAACTCAGTCATTTCAGTAAGAGCTTCCGATAATTCTACCGTCAAGTCTTCGTGGTCGTTTCTGAAAAAATCCAGAATTGACAAATTTAATGCATCGGCCAGCCGTATCATTGATTCGAAAGAGGGATCTTTCTCCCCCCGTTCTATTTGACCAACGTACGAGCGGGTATACCCACACTTTTCGGAGAGTTCTCGCTGACTCATGGCGGCGGCTTCACGAAAACTCCGTAATTTTTTTCTGAATAATCCCCTTGCTTTTGGCAAATTTATCTCCCTTGTCGGAAATACCGTCCTGATCGTGTTTTAACTTGAGCAAGCGAAAAATATACATTTAAGAATCTTTGCTTAGTAACTACTTTTAGTATTCAAATTTAAGATAGCACCGGTATTTATAAGTTTTTATTAACGCTATTGTTACTATTATACATATATTTTATAGATAACGTATCGTCGCACACTAACCGGAAAACTAATGTTGAATTTACGGCTGCGGGTCAATGATGGGCGGGTCCCTGGATGAAATCCGCAGGGTGAGTTTGTAACGGAAGTGATATCATGCCGAACAGCCGGTCCTCTATTTTGGATATTTTCCAAGTGACTGCTTTTCCCGTAGCAGGCTCTACCAGCTTGAGTGTATCAACAGCCCTTTTTTCTTCCGCTACAGGTAATGGCAATCAAAGCAGGAGAATCCTTTACCGTATCTTGTTTGGACAGGTAGAATTTCTAGGCTTAATGTCCATGAAAGAACTAGTGCAATCCGGTAGATCCCTATGGAAATTGTTTGTTGTTTCAATTCGGCCTAATTGTTTCTCTCCAATCTCCCGTTAATTAATACAAGCCCTGTAGCGATCGATGAAATATCGGGCAGGGTTAAATCGTTCCATTTCTAAGACACCAAAAATCACTTCACTGTAGGTGGGGAAAAATGCAATTACTATCCGGCCGATTTTCCACGGACTCTCCGGGTGACCACTGGCCGTTTTTCGTCTCGGGACGACACGCCCTTGCCGCTGCGGTAGCCCTGCTACTGGTTTTGTTGACCGTCCATCCGGGATCGGCCTCAATTTTTAGTGGACTCCAGGAAGCCCGTGAGTATCGAACCGCCGTCGGACTTTTAAAGCAGGGGGATTACGAACTCGCGGAATCTCAGTACAGAACCTTCATAAAGTCCTACCCCGAATCCGAGCGAATACCCCGGGCCCGTTTTGGATTGGCCGAAGCCTACTATTTGCAGGGGGATTACGCCAGAGCCGCTCGATCATACCTGAAGAGTCTAAAAACGGGAGAACTCTCGGTTGACTACCGCAAGCAGGCTATAAAAAGGGGGCTGGACGCCGTTAACCGAAGCGGCCACTACGGCCTGGGAAAGAAATACCTCACACTTCTGGACGGATCACTCAACCACCTGAACGATCAGTCGCTGCGACGTCTTGTACAAATACTTAGCAAAAACGACCAGCCGTCCATGGCACTAAAATGGTCCAAGCGGGCGCTCGAAGACAACCAGGATTCGGCTTACTGGCAGTACGAAACAGCAGTATTACAGGCTGAAGTTGGTAACTACTCCCGGGCCGACGAACTTTTGAAGCCGCTTCTTCAGGCCGAGTCCGAATTCTTGAACGACGCAAAATTCCTTGCGGCGGAACTCAATTATCAACGAAGAAACCTCAAGACCGCTCGAGAGTATTATTCCGAATTAACCGACGATCCCGATTACGGAGAGCAGGCCCGTTACGGTCTTGCCTGGGTGGACATTAAAACTCAGGACATTTCCAGGGCCAAGCAACGGTTAAAGTCACTAGCCACATCCTCGTACAACATACGTGCGCAAGCGGCCAGGGACCTGGCGCGAATTTACCGATCGGAAAACAGTGACACTGCCGTTAGAAAGTGGTACCGGCGGGCAATCAGCTGGTTTGACGAACCAGAACAGTCCAAACTCCTGATAGAATTCGGGGATTACTTCGTCAATACCAACCGTCTGGCCTACGCCGTGCCGTATTACGAAAGGGCCAACGACCTGGGACTCGGTGGAACCAAGCGTCTTATTCGGGGTTACCTCCTCCAGAACAAGTATTCAAAAGCCGCCCGGGAACTTGAAAAACTGCAGAAAAACGGGCAGTTAAACGATCCCGTCTGGAAACGCCGACTGGCCCTTGCCCGCTTTTACCTCGGAAACTACAAGTCGGCCCTGAAAGTACTTCCGGCCGCCGACGAAGCTCCCAACCAGAACGAGAAACGTCGAATTCTGAGTCTTGAGGGCACTATTCATTACCGGCTTGGTAACTGGAAGAAGTCCCGCACTGTCTACAACGAAATGAGTCAACACTTCGACGGTCCCGAACCGCGCTACTATCAGGCACTGCTGTCCGAAAAATTACACGATAAAAACAACGCCCGTAAACGACTGATGGCACTGCGAAAATCCGTGAAAGACGAACCCTGGCGTTCAAGGATAAACTACCAGCTGGCTCGCCTGGCCTACGAATCGAAGCATTACGACACTTACACAAAGTACATAAAAGACGTGGACACGTCCCGGCTTGATTCCCTGCTTCGCAGTGAAGTGCAGTTATTGCAGTTAGCAAACCAGGTCCGTGAAACCCCCGGCGATCAGTCCCTGATCAAGACTGCGAAACAACTCAGGGAGGACGCCGCTCAATTCGGCCAGCTCAATCAGTGGTTTGGTTACCTCAGCCGTAGCAACCCACCGAAGCCATGGTGGAGCAAATTACTGATCCCGACCCTGGTCAACAATCCGAGTCTTCACGCCGAGTTTGGGAATCGCGCCGTTTCGTTACTCCGTCAGCGAAACCTGCTCGAGCCATCCTTCAACCTGGGACAGACACTGCTTGATGCTAACCCGGATACGACCACCAGTCGTTCCATCCGTGCCGAATTACTCAACACACTCAGGCAACAGGGAAACCATCGGCTTATAGGACGATTCCTGCCGGTAAAATCCGATTGGTCCAACTGGACCGGACAACAGCTGCGATCTCTGGGTCTGGCTCTCGCACACTACCACCGGTCCATGGATCAGCCCAAAGCCGGTTACAAGTCACTCGTGGACCTGCTTGAGATCCACCGCCCAATCGAAACGACCCTGAACCGTCAATTCAATGAGTGGATTGCGAGTTTTGAAATTGAACTCGAACGGTACCAGTCGGCTCACGAAAGGCTAAGAGGAGTTAAACCGGATAAACGAACCCTAACGGGAAGCATCAATCTTGCCGCTGCCGAGTACCACCTCGGCGACACACTATCGAGCTTGAACCGACTAACTAAATTGAAACAGCGCACGGACACCCCTCCCCTGGCTCTGTATGACTACGCCTTTCGAATAATGCGTGACGACCGGCAGAGTGCCAATTTAGACCGCTGGAGCCAGGAAATCCTCGCACGCACTGACATTTCGGAAACGTCCACTCGCTCCGTTCTGCTCGGCAACATTCAATACTGGATTAACAACGGCTACAGCGAACGAGCCCTGAACTACATCGATAAGCTTGAATCTCGCACGAGAACAAACGATGCCCTTGTTGAACTACGCTACTATCGATCAATGGCCCACTTTAACAAGGACCAATTAACAAAAGCCGCAGACATACTTGCGTCCGTAAGAAAGTCTTTTTCCCTCAACCAGCAGTGGATTCAAAGAATTCTTCGGTCCGAAATCGAGATTCGTCTTCGTGAGAATGATTGGGCCGGTGGATACGACCGGTGGTTAAAACTGCACGAGGAAGATCTTGGCGCCAAGCCAGCAGAACGTCTGCTCTCCGCCGAAGGCCTCAACGCTTACCCGGATACCTTTGGTCAATTCCTGACGATCATGGAAGCCGATTACCGAAAGTATTACTCGGATGGCCAGATCACATACTGGAAAGCCCGCCTCAATCAACGACAGGGGAATTACCGCCGTGCCATTTCTAACTATCGGAAGTACCTATCGGAAAATTTCAAGAACCAGCGCAAGGACGTCAGGATCCGTCTCGCCAACCTGCACAACAACCTCGGACAGCACAAGAAGGCTTTAAAGCAGTACGAAACGCTGTTCGAACAGACCCAGGATCAGCAATACCAGCTCAAAGCCGGTGTTCAGCGTCGTAAATTAGGTCAACTGAATAAATCAATAAAAACACTTCGGAACGTTGTTGAGTCCGCAGCCGACGTAACCCCCAGGGCCCATTACCATCTTGGTTACTCTCATTTGGAGGCCGGTAACGGAAAAAAAGCCCTGAAACACTTCCAGCTAAGCCTGAGAAGTCCCGGCGAATCAGCCAGCTGGACGACCGACGCCCGCCGTCGAGCCGTGGAGCTCGCGTTGAGACGTCGAAAACCTCGACCTGCCGGAGCCCTGCTGAAAGAGCTTGAAGCAGGACCGGAAAAAACACTTTTCAGGGCCGAACTTTTGAGGCAAACGGGTAAGCTGGGGCAAGCGTCCTCCCTGGTAGAGTCTCTTTCAGACACGGTGAAAGAGAATTCCGCCTTAAGGGAACGCTATCGTTCAATAGCCTCCGCCATTCACTGGCAGAACGACGACCACCGTCGACTCCTTGAGGTTTACGATACGCCTCCGTTAGAGCCCAAACGCCGTGTATGGTACGCTCTCTCATCCATTGAAACCGGTAATAATTCCGCCGTTGAGGGCATCCTACCCGATCTCCCGGAGGACGCCAGACGGCGTGTTCGTACCCGTCTGGCCGATGATTATTACAGCCATTCCAACTGGGACTCCGCGCTGGTTCACTACCGTAAACTTCCATCCAGTGCTCGCAATAGTTTTCGAATTGGCAATATCAAACGCAAACTCGACGACCCCGGAGCCGCTTACCGCGTCTGGCAACAGGGACTAAACAATGTTTCGGACAGTGCTAATTCCAAATGGATTAATCCAATCGTCGACGGTCTCGTGGTGTTGACTCCTGAATTGGAGAACTGGGGAAAAACCGCGAAGTTACTCGACAAACACTGGACCCTTTCCTTCAAGGAGAAAGACGAGGTTGCACTGCGCGGCCTTGAATGGTCAATCCGGACCGACAATCAACCGCTGGCCCGGCGCTACGTTCGCCGCACGACACCTGATTCGTCAACCTTTGAGCGAATTGCCCAAAAACTGCATTCACGTGGTGACTGGCAGACGTTAAATCAGTGGATATCCCGGTACAGGGATACCTCCGGTTCGGCGGAGGATTCGCTGGCTTTTAAGTACTTCCAGAGTTCCGTTGAGCTTCGAATTCATGGTAAATCCCTCGATCCAGCTCAACTTAACGATCACCTGAACCGGGCCCTCCAGCAACAATCCAGTTACGCTCCGAAGCTTCAAAAACTCCTCGGCGATTATCACTTCAGCCAGGAAAATTACAAACAGGCGGCGATCGAATACCGGAAGATCGATCTGCTCTTTGAGAATACGTCCCCGGATCCAACCGTCCAGTTAAAACTCGCCCGGAGCTACTCGAGGATGGGACGCACCGAAAAAGCCCGGCCTCTCTTCGAAGCACTCACCGACAAGACAACCCCCGAGTCCGTGCGGAAGGAGGCTCAACAATGGCTCACAAACAATTCGGACGAATCCTGATTACCTCCGTTTTGCTACTGGCTGCGGGAGTGTTTTTTAGCTCCGTCGCCGTCGCTCAGACTCCGAATGAAGTTATCATCGAGGGGGAGGACAAACAGCCGTCCCGAAGTACTTTCCAGTACTCGGACACGTCCGCTGAGAGTCCCACCGTACTGGGCACCCGTGACAGTCCCAGTCCATCGTCACCCTCGGCATTCAAGGAACCGAGACTCAACCGAGATACCGGAGTTTACAATCATGGTGACCTTCGGCCATCCGAGCGCACAGCCGTTGATGAATTCAGTGCCCTTGAAATTCTCTGTATTGGAGTCGGTTTTGCTGCAGTACTGGTAGCAATTTAATTCATTGCGATTTTATTTTGATCCTGATTTCTGTTTCAAGGAATGGGAGGCTATTCAATGTTAAGTTTTCTCTACCAAGGTGGACTAATAATGATCCCCATTGGTCTCTGCTCGATTCTATCCCTGGCGTTTACGGCCGAGCGAGCCTGGTATCTCTGGTCACAGGATATTTCGGCGTCCACGTTCTGGGATCGTCTCGAGGAGCCGCTTTCCAGCTACGATTTTCAGACGGTGCTCGAACGGACCAGATCCTTCAACGGACTACTCTCGGAACTCGTTCAGCGCGGCTTGTCCGTAACTCCCTTGAACCGTGACAGAGCGGTTGACGAAATGGAGGAATACGGTCTGGAAAAGATGCCGGAACTGGAACGGTTCCTGCCGGCCCTGAATTTCATAGCACAGGTCTCTCCTTTACTGGGTCTACTTGGCACGGTGGCCGGAATGATCGAGACTTTCAGCGTTATAGCGGAGGTAGGGGTCGGCCGGCCGGAGATGCTTGCCGGCGGTATTTCGAAGGCCCTGATTACCACGGCGTCGGGACTGGCCGTTGGAATTATCACCCTCTTTTTTCACCACCTGTTATCGAGGCGCGTTGACCGGATCACACACGAGATGGAAATGGGCGTCCGACGCATTGACGAAGTTTTGAAAAACGAACCCGGTTCGGGGAATGTCCAGGATGTTCGATGACTCCCGGCGTTTTGAACGAAACAAGCAGGACGGTAACAATTCCGGACTAACCCTTGCACCTATGATTGACGTGGTCTTTCTTCTCCTTATTTTCTTCATGGTTTCCACCACGTTCATTACCCGTCCGGGGTTAAATCTCGAACTTCCTGAATCCGAAAGTAAAACGGAGACTCCGTCCGAGCACTGGGTCATTTCCATCGATCCTAAGAGTCAACTTTACCTGAACGAATCGAAAATCAGCCTGGATGACCTTCAGGCTCGGTTAAACAACGACCAGCGTCCTGTCCTGATCAGGGCCGACCGGACGGTTTCCCACGGCCTTGTCGTCTCAGTTCTGGATCAGGTTAAATCCGCAGGCATAAGTTCGATCAACATCTCCACTGAACCCATTACGTCCCCGCGGAACAACTCCTCCTAATGCGTAAACGCTTTTACTGGTTTACCACAGTCAGTGTTGCTGTGCACCTGCTACTGCTATGGGCTCTACCGCATCCAAGTTTTAACGCACCACCCGATCCATCACCTGAATCAATAAAAATCAGCCTGACCCGCCCGAACCCGCAGGATCGGACATCCCAGGAGCCGGAGGATGAAACCGCCAGAACCGCTCAACCGCCTAAATCGAACGACGAAAAGATCACCGAAAAAAAGATCAAAGATCAGTCTCCATCCAGATCCTCAACGGCAAAAAACGGCGAAAAAAATTCTGCCACATCCGAGCGATCGGAGAATCCTCCCGAGAAATCCGAAACCGACCCGGAAGGGGCCGACCTGGAATCGGCCTCCAGGTCGAAAGAGCCTCAATCGGAAGAACCCCCGAACAGAGAGACGTCACCGTCCGATAACACTGAAAGTGACCAGGGGAAGACGGATAATCGTTACAGCGCCCTGACGAAGTCCCCTCAGTTTCGTTCCGGCAGCTCCAGTGAAGGCCGGTCCAGAACCAACGAGCAACAATCAAAGCCAAAGACCACTATAAACGAATCAGTTGAATCCTACGAAATCGTACGGGACCAACCCCGCGAGACGACCAACCACCGCCGTCTCGTAATTCGTGAACCAGACGAGCAACGTCCCGACACCAAACAAATAGACGTTCCCGTAATGAACATTTCGAGATCCCCGGCGGATACCACGGCTATCTCACCGTCCTCACCGCAGACTCCCGAATCCACTTACTCCCGCAATGATCCACGAAAACCTCTATTCAATCCTCTTCCGCAAGTACCGGAATGGCTGGAGAAAACCGGCCAGGACGCACGGATCATTCTTCAGTACCGTATTAACCCGAACGGTAACGTAGACTCCGTAACGGTCCTTAACAGTTCCGGTTATCCGGAACTTGATTCGCTGGCTGCCGAAAAATTACGCCAGTGGAAATTCGAGTCCGGCACCGAACAACGACGCCTGGTGGTCTTTCGTTTTAACTTAACCCAGAAGTCCTAACCTGCTTCTTCCCTTGTTCTTACGGACCGTCTGCAGTGTATTACTTTCGACAAGACGATACTGATACAATAACGACAGGGGCAAACGGGTTATAGCTAGAGACCGGACTTGTTATACCCGTCAGGCTTGTGATTATAAGTTAGCTTGGTTAGGTTGATTTTCGGGTCATTATAACTCGGAATCGATCCAGTCTATTCACTGACCAGATCAACTTCACTGGATACCGTTACAAACTGTTATTTCATCGTATGGTGATCAGTTTGAGTTCCGTTCTGGTAATTGACGATTCGGAAACCACACAGAGCTTTATTGACAAGGTCCTGAGCAAGGACGGCCACGACGTCACCTGCGTCGGTAGCTGGTCGGAGGCCAGCGAGGAACTGGACACCACGGAGTTCGACCTCATTTTCCTCGATTGTTGGCTTCCGGACGTCGAGGGCCTGTCAGTGATAGAAAACATCCGTGAACACCATTCGGGAACAATCGTCATGATCAGCGGTTACGCCGACCGCAGCATCGTGCAGAAAGCCCAGAACCTCGGATTAGAAAAATTCCTCGAAAAACCCCTCGACCCGTCGATCATTAGACGGGTAACGTCAAAGGCCCTGGATCAGGACGAATCCGACGGAGACGAGGAGCAGGAACTACCCGAAGAAATACAGTTTTACACCAAACCAAAAATTTTAATTGTCGACGATGAAGAACCGACCCAGCAACTACTGGCCCATCCTCTGGACCATTACGACATTCCGTACCGTATTGCCAATACCGGCACTGAAGCCTGGGAAATCTTTCAAGGCTTCGAACCCGATGTTGTGATACTGGACGCACTTTTGAAGGAGGGAGAAATGTCCTCGACGGACTTCTTTGAGAAAGCACGTAAAACCGATCAGGAATGCTTTTTCATCGGAATTACCGGTTACCCCGAAAGCGACGAAATCAACTACCTCATTAACGAGGAACTCACTGAATTCTTTTACAAACCCTTTTCCGTGACAAAACTTATGCATACACTTTCACACCTGAGTTTCGTCATCCAGAAACGAAGTGAAAAACCCGATGAAAGCGAGTCCGACCGTCAAACAGAAACGGACAATGGAAGCTCCCTAAAACAGAAAATGGTTATTGGTATACTTGCCGTTGTAATTGGACTTCTACTGGGATTTTTTGTTCAATGGACCCGAAATATTACCCAGTCCCGGCCCGGAGATCAGCTTACTATTGAGAAAATGTTCCGGGAAATAGAAGGTTACCTCCAGAGGGATGAACGACGTGAAAGAAAAAAACTTCAATAACGTATCTCCTGATTCACCATGACAGATTTATTTTCTCGCTCTAACGTGGACGTCTACCGTTATACGCCAATTGATTCGATTGAACCGGGGGACCACTGCGGGGTTCAATTCGAGGACACCAAGTCATTTCTTCCCTCCGACGGGGGGACACTCTCGGGGGAGGCCGTTGAGTACCTTACCAACGGAGAATACAACGGCCTGGTTGAGACGATTACTGAGGAACACTGGGTATCCACTGACAGTGAGCTCCCTGACGACAGCTTGCTTGATTTCCCGCCCCGATTTCAACCAATAAAACTGTTTCTCCTCGATGGCTCCTGGGGGGA
>JBDGPI010000061.1:2507-12237 GCA_042219765.1 Salsurabacterium abyssinicum (SeqCode) | reverse complement strand
ATCCCCCGGTATCGCGACTATACCCCCAAGCTGGGCCTTACTACCTCGATAAAATCTGGCCTTTTAACTTAAATAACAGACCCGGTTCGTCGGTTTCAATAAATTGCTACATCATGCGGGGGCTGGTTAGACAATGAAGTTCAATATCCAGGCCAGCACCCGCAACGACCTGATAATGATTCTCGCAGCAGTTGTCCTTCTCATGGTCCCCGGGACGACCCTGGCCGCTTTACCGACCTGGGGAACCTCCGCACGCGGGATGGCGGGCGCGTACGTGGTAGGTACAAATAACTTAAGTGGCATCAGTTACAACCCGGCAATTAGTTCAACGGTTACCAACCGTCAGTTTGTCTCGGACCTGTCCTCCCGCCAGTTTGGTTCCAATCTGTCCGTGGAAAACGGCACACTGGGCATCCTGGAGCGGTATAATTCAACTACCCACAGTATCACTATCAACCGTGAACGTCTGAACTTCGACTTCGGGAACTTCTCCTTCAAGCCAACGGGACTGTCATTAACGGTCAATAACACAATCGGGACGTACAACCTGGGTTACTCCCCTTACGAATCACTTCATACCGGGTTATCCCTAAATGCATTAGTGATTTCATCAAGTGTTAGTGACGGGCAAGCGTCAGGATGGGGTGCTGACGCCGGTCTTCTCTACTTCCCCACGTATAACCTATCACTGGGCGGCTCCGTCAGGAGCCTGGCCGGTTACCGTAAATGGTCGACTGGAACGAAGGAACCGCTGTCCTACTCCGCCCGGACCGGGATTCGTTACTCTCTGGCCCGGACCCTGCAAGTCGAGACCGATACGGTCTACGACGAAAGGTTCGGATTGACGTCGATTAACGCTGGGTTAGAATGGTGGGTATACTCCGCGATAAAACGTAAGCGAAACACCTTCTCGGGGAGAAAGTCGATATCCTACTACCGTCGCCGTCCGTATGAGACATACGACCAGGCGTTTGCTCTACGGTTTGGTATCAAGCAGGACAAAACGTCCGGCGGAGAGATTCATCCGGCATTTGGAATAACGACCATTGTCAATACGATGACAATACACTATTCGTTCAACAACCAGCGCCAGGGGGAGACGGCACATTCCTTCGGGTTCCAGTACAAGCTGCAATAACTGTACAATCCATTAAATTATTTTATTCGATTCCATAAGATTCAATCAGGAAAAAAATACATACTATCCAATAATCTTTATACAGTTCCTTCCACGGTATGAATCTACCGCTTAACGGTCCTTCGTCCTTCGGTTTTTCACCTGCAAGAATTACGATTCCAGAGCCTGTCATTCACCCAAAACATCAAAAATTGATAAACCATATTTTTCCGTAATCTGGGTAGGATATTGACCAAAATTGTGGTATATAGCTGGTTTGCATGGCTAGTCTTAGGGTAAGGTAAGATAGGAAAAATAGTTTTAACTGCGAAAACTTGAATAAAAAGTTTATAGAATCGAGGGGATTTAGCGCCCGCTTAGTTCAACCCAGCTACCACCGGGATCCATGCCTTCAAACTCCCAGCTCGGACAGGGACTCGAACAGGTCGGCGTTGCACTGGTCCGCATCATCTCCACCTTGAGATCATTTGAAAACGTGGACATATCCGGAGCAAGGATACGTATCCCGTCGATCCCCTGGTAGTTCCGGGCTGCCTTTATTTCAATCGGTGAGAAAAAGGACGCTGGACCGCCACTGCCGTCATCCCAGGTGACCCGATCAAATACCCAGGACCCACCGGACCGGCTCTTGTAGCCGTCACTGTCCTCTAATTCGATGCGTTTTATGTTGACATTCATCTGTCCGTCAATGCCCACTATGCCGTCATTGGTTTGATCGACGACGAGTTCCGTTTCATCGAGCGTCAGGTTCTCGACGTGGGCGGAAAAGGCCGGTTCACGGGCACACTCGGCAAATGCTACGTAATCAAGACAGAGGTTGTCGGTATGGATGTCCACGTTGTCGAACTGATTGACCCCGAGCACGACTCCTTCGTTGTTGTTAGTATTCAGTGAAATATCCATATTATTGTCAGTGATTGAAACGTTGTCAAAAATCAGAAAACCATTGTTTTTAGAGTTATTAGCGCCACTTTGATCGTGAATAACAGCGGCGTCCATGTTCATCTGGAGGTCACCGGTGATGTGTAAACCTTCCTGCCCCGTCACACCACGAAGCTCATCGGTGCTAAGCGGTTCGAAACCCTCCGGGTTCTAAACGGGAGTCATCCCCCAGACAATCATCACCATCAGACAACACAAAATCAACCGAGTACGGTATCTCATTAGTCCGCCAGCGACTCCCTCAGGCTAATTTCACCCGACAGATCAAGATCGCCCGTATTACCACTGCGGTTACTAATATAGAGTCCACCAAGGGTACTTGTGGAGAATCCGTCCAGATCCTCCATGTAGACATCCTCACTGATTATCTTACCCCGGAGATCAGTTCCATCGGGAATGGTAATTTGAAGGAAAGGTCGTTTTGGACTTACGGCAGGATTACCGTCGAGGTCAACCTGTAATGTTCGGGACGTGTACCGGCCAAGAGCAACCCTGACGTCAATTTCATCCAGGTGTAGTGCACCGCCGCTGTTGGGGTCACGGATGATAAAATCGGAGCTAAAGCCTCCACCCAGTTCAACGTTGAACCGAAGATCCAGGCCCTGCTGAGCCGTGACACCTCTCATATCCGTCTTATTTAATGGATCGAGCCCGCTGGAGGCCTCATCCCCGGAACCGGCATTGGCGGGAGCCAAAAACACTATCAGCATAAACAACGCCATAACGCTAACGGTTAATCTACGATCCATCAGTATCTACCAATCCCGGAGCAATTAAGGTAACTAGTATTGAACGCATTTCGATAAAACCAGCCGTACGTATCAAAAACACGGATATCAAATGATATTTATTGTCAGCACCTGGTGATATCATCAACTAGGGCGCCACGAACCGAAAGTAGTCAATTTTGACGTTATCGGCAATGGTTGTTCCGAGGTTATAACCCGACATTTTAAGTTTATCCACACCGATCGTGCCGGAGGGGGCGTTATCCACAAGTTTTCGTTCAATGTCCAGTGAATCATTGTTAAAGCGAACCCTGAGCGGTCTATTCCCCTCGAGTGAGGCCCAGGTCAACGCTCCACTGAACTGAGTATTGTCACAGCAGTTCGTGTCACCCCCGGAAGGATTAACGTTTCCCGAGTAATTACGGGCACCAAAAACCCCGGCGGCGTATCCGCCTCCGTCATCGTTGTTATCGTTGTCATTGTTCTGTGCTCTTAACCATCCTTCACCTTCGAGTTCCAGGTCAAGCCCGAGGTCAACACCACCATTGGGATTAACGGAAATCTCCAGCTGGGTCTGCCCTGACCAGAGAGTGTTGACGACGTTGATCCTGCCAAGGTACTGGTTCGAACCTGTGTACGAACCTCCGACAGGGCTGGCGTCTCCTTCCAGGTAAAGATCACCCCTGAAATTCACCCGTTCCATGTGAGAGCGGTCGTCCGGCCAGCGAATGGCAAGAATACCTTCGTTATCCGAACTCGGGTTATAGGACGTTAAATCAATGTTCAGGGGATCGTTAAGGGTTCCAAAGACAGTACCTTCATCGGAGTTACAGCCGGAGGAATCGAAGGGCTGACAATTTGCACTGATACCACCAACCCCCGAGTATCCGGACCAGTTGCCGGGACTGTTCATGCGAAACTCACCAACGGCTATATGATCGTCGGTGCTAAAGTCCGGACTACCGGAAAAGGAGTTCTCAAACCAGTTTATGTGAACGTCTCCCCAGTCTATCTGCCACTTATCAAGGGTCAGAGCAATACCTTCCTGGCCAGTGACGGTGGACATTTCGGATTCACTCATCGGTTCCAGACCGGATTCACTGGCGTGTACACTCCCGGATAGGAGAACAGCAGAAAGGAGTGAACAAAGAACGGTGGCTACGAAGAGATTAATTACGGAGTTTAAACCAATGGACGGTATTAAAAATGAATTCAAATGCGTTCTGGTCTCCATCATAAAGTCACCTTCAAAGGTGTAGAACCAATACGGCGAAATGTCCAACGTCTGTCAACGTTCAAATTTCTAAAATATATTGGCGTATCCATCATCGGTCGAGTGAAGCCAGAACCCCTGGCCATCCGTGTGAAGGCCCCGGTTTCCCGTTTTTTTGCCGTCGGCGTTACCGAGGTAAGGGTTCTGATGTTCCCAGAGAATCGATTCTTCTTCGTAACCATCACCGTTGTCGGTGGATTTGCCACCAAGATTATGATCACTGTTAAGACTTAGCCAGAAGTCCTCACTGTTGCTGTACTCGACACTTGCCCCCCAGCCAAGGTCCTGGCAGCCCAGCCAGGTGTTCATACACCCGGTGCGATCGTCGTTAATAGTCCCCTCGGCACAGCACGTATCAATAACAATGCCACCACTGGCAATGTGAAGGTCAAAGTACATCTTCCCCGTGATTGACTCCGTGCCGACTCGAATCCCCTCTAACTCCCGGCTGGAGTCACTGCCGTAATTATCGTACGCCAGTTCTAAATAAGGATTCTGAAGAGAGGCGTAAGGATCTCCGGTGATGTAAAGACTGTTGGCGGCTAAATCCGAACCGTTGCCACCGTCGTAACAGCCATCGTTACAGCCACGGTAATAATCACCAATAACAGCATTATCGATACCGACGTCAAGCTGTAATTCGCCCTCCATTTCCAGGCGGGTAAAGGTAAGTTGATCGTTGTAGGTACTTGTTCCCTGTTCAACGATAAAGTCAAGAATGGCTTTGCCGGAGACGTCACGGAGTTCCTCGTTGGACATTTTCTGGAGTCCGTCAGGTTTGTTCCCATCGGTGGAAAATAACGGCTGGGTGGATAGACCAACCCCCAGCAAACAAATGAGCAGTGCAACCAAGGAAAGCGTAAACCAGGAGGAGTTACGCAAAATCCGCCCGAACAGGACCGTTACCCCTATCATGGAAAACAAGTGCCAAGCAACTCCTTGCGGAGAACGAAAGAATCATAGATCCATTGTTCTCAAGATGCCCATCAACTGAATGATGAGAGGGTTCAAAGATCCGTCAAATCAAGCTGCGACTGAACGAAGACGCCACGCACATATGCGTATCGTGTGTGTGAGCCTAATATACTAGGTCAATGGGAAGAAATCAAATTTGATCTTTGCAAATGGCAATGTGTTTTGCCGTTTGCAAACACCAGAAACATCCTTGCAAAAATCCAGTAACGGAAAACTGTTGCCTGTTCCGGGTTGTTCCCGTGTAAACCCAAATAAGTATATCATACCGATAATCTAAACACGGTTGTTTATTTGATTATTCCAGACACTGTACGCCGTGTGGCCCATGACACCCTCATGCTCAGGAATTGTGGTTAGTAAAATCAACCGCCCACGTTAGCCGGTTCCGGAGGATTTCGACACGGTCCTTCCGAGAAACCCCCTCAACACGCCTGACCTCAAGGCCCCTCAATTTCGCGTCAAGATCTCGGATATTGGTGTAGTTGGGTCCCCCGGTGTGATTTACGTACCGTGGGAAGCGGAGAAATCGAAGCCAAGAGTCAATTTGTTCCTGGAATTCGGTGCGTTCACGGTAGTTGCGAAAGTACCGACGCAAAAATAACTTAATCTGAGCCGAATGCGTGCTTGAATAGAAGGTCCTGCCGATGCGGTTTTCCAGTTCCCGGAGGTCGACGAGACCGCCAAGTTCATTGTTGATGATCCGGGCCCGGCGGGCAGTGGTGGACTGCGAGAGAATAATTGGCCGATCGATCATTCGGTTGAAGGTGATCAGACCCCGGCCGAAGGACTCACTGTAAGGCCCCAGGCTTGGATAGGAGAGTCGAACCGTTCCTTCGTTCGTCCGGGCCATAAGATCAAACCGCACCTGGTGTTTGGTATCCCACCAGACCAGCCGGTGAGTCTCAAAAACGCCAGTGACCGGGGTTAATACCACAATTCCAATCGCCACGTACCTTACCGTCGAGTGGTACAGAAACCATTTCGTTTTTGGTGGAAGGCTCCATAGGACCAGGAGCAGGAGTATCAAAGCAAGTCCAAGCTTCCAGAACAGAAACCCGGCCATCGTAAACGTCACGAGGTGAAAGACAAGGAATCCACTCATTATTATGAGTGTCCAGTAAAACCCCAGGAAAATTAACGGGGCACTGAGTTCAAGCAGCAACGTCAGACCGATCATGGGTCGCTGATACTCCCGGAGAAACGCCATCAACGACCAGAATAAATTCTCGTTCCACCACCACCAGCCCAAAAAGTATGACTGTTCGGCCCCGTAATCGAGGCGGTACTCGAGCACCCACTCCAGCCCGTTGGGACTGGCAAGAATCTTGTGGAAACCTGGAGCGAAGTAAGAGGCACCGATCAGACAGAGCAATCCGTACAGAAAGACACGGAGCGGGACCTTACGAATACCACGGAGTATCATGTAGGAGACAAACAGTAGAAGAACTTCTAAAAGCGGCAGAAAATAGGGTGTATGATAGCGACCGAACGGGAGGTTCACCTGTGCGTAGAAACCAATCAGTACGACCAGGGCCGGCACCAGAAAAAACGGGTGATAGAAAACCGCCAGCGCAAACCCGATAAGCAGGAAACGGTCAAACAGGAACCCCTGGTCCCAGAAGAAATTGTACTCACTTAGGCCCAGGTAACCGGCGAGAAGAAGGCAAATCGGTACTATTAAAACCCTCAAGCGGTTCGGTGTTTCAAACTCATCCCAGCGTGTCTTCGTCCAGAGCAGCAAAAAACCGGTCAACATGGTTCCCACGGTAAGAAGGAAACTGGGATAGCTGAGGCTGGAGAGAATAAAGGAGGGGGAGTCGTAGACACGCCAGGCGGTGTATCTCCTGAAGAAATTCATCAGGGTTTTAAAACCGTAGTAGACGGCGGCATTGCACCCCAGTAGGGCCAAGAGGGACACCAGGTCGATAGCCTGATTGACACGACCAAAGGCCTTTTGGTGGAACTTATGCCCAGCCTGGCGATCATCGTAGGGAAAAAGCCACTGGAAAAGCAGCGGAGCCGATCCCGTCGCCGCCGAGTTCGCCCTATCCCCTCGTGAGGTCTCCGATGTCCCCATAAGAACCATTCCGAAACGTCGTCTGTTAAAATCATGCGATAACGTCAGTAGAATAGGTTAAAGTCTCGGTGGCGAGTAGAAAATAATTGCCGGCACTAACGTAAGAAAGGACTCACTTATGTCACCCGGAACCCGGCGGGGTTTACTTGGTTTCCTCTTGTTACTCTCCCTCTTCCTGATCCTTTCCGGTGCGGTCCCAGGGCTAAAGACCGGTTTCAACCGACCCATGATTCACGGTTTCCACGATTACAACTGGGGTACTCCCCTGAAACGCATCTACGGGGATATTGCCGAAAACAAATTCCTCGGTCAAAAAGAACTGATTGGAAATCAAGGCCCCTCGGGTGCGGTTCTGGTCTCCTACCGACCACTCTGGTTCGCGGACCGGCGTGTCCGTACTGATTTTTTAATAAACTCCAAGAACGGTCTCATAAAAGGTATTTACCACGTCCCTCTTGAATCAGCCGGGACGCACTGCAGAAGCATTTTCAATTCCGTACGACGACACATCGATGAACGCTATCCCCTATTACCCTCCCGGAAGCGACAGTTCGACAGGACCAATCAGAAATCATTCTGCAGGGGAGTGACGACCAACCAGGCCGGTGCAATCGTGCAGTGGACGGATCCCGACGAGGAACACAGGATCCTGATGGCAATGGGAACCCCCCGGAGCGATGGCATTGTCGTCCTATTCGAATCCTCGCAATACCGCGACTGGACCGGCAACAACTCGGAGTCGATCGGACCTTAACGCATATCTCCTCTTCCCTGATAAACAACTCAACCAACCGAGGTTATACTCTTTCAGGCACGATCCTGACCAAGCGGAAAATCGTAGTCGGTAGCAACAACGGTTTCTCCAATCACGCATCGTAACTGGGACTTCGATATGTCACTTAACCGGAATAGGACTGCTTCCAGAGGATTTGTCCTCGTGATGGTGTTGGGGGTGATTCTGCCATTACTGCTTTCGGCGGTTGGGACCCCGGTCCTGGCATACGATTTTGAAACTGTATCGACATCCAGGGGTTTCAACTACTCCGGTAACCCGGGGGACAACAATCAAATTACGATCCCCTCTTTCATCGATAACACGGGTGTTTTTACGGCCGATGTCACAAATAATTCCTACCCGGACATACTCGCACTGGGCAACGATAAGCCAGAGCTCTTCCTGAACAGAGGGGGACATTTCGACAGAAGCAAGAAATTCCCCGACGTCGACCGGAAGTTAAGCAGTGCCCTTTTCGTGGACTACAACGCCGACCGATTCAAGGACCTGGTCCTCGTCCCCCGCAACGGTAAGCTCCTCCTGTTCCACAACGACAACGGACACTTCCGTAATCCAAAAAAAATACCCTCCCCGTCACTCACGGCGGGATCGGGAGCAACGGCAGGGGATTTCAACGCCGACGGTTGTCCGGACTTGTTCGTCTATCAATCCATCAAGGACTACCAGTCCAGACCATCCCGGCACCTCGAGTACCGCCTGGGACAGGCCAGTGGAGGAACGGAACTCTCCGAAGCCGGAAGGCGAAATTTCTTCCTGACCGGAACCTGCTCGGGTTTCCGGTGGAAAGAATCCTCTCGTGACACGGTCGCACACAGTTCACTCGCGGCCAGTGCCGCCGACCTGACCGGTAACAACCGTCTCGACGTACACGTTGCCAACGATTTTCACAGGGACTCCCTCTACGTAAACCAGGGTAACGGAAACTTCCGGCACCGGTACCTGTCCGAGGACACCAACCGCAACGGAATGGCTTCACTGCTGTGGGACGTGGACCGCAACGCTCTACCGGACATCTTTGTGAGCAACATTTTCTTATCCGATACGAACCCCGCTTTCAATTGGAGCACGTTCAAAACGATTATGACTCACAGGCCCTTCGGGCATAACCTCCTCATCAACGAGGGCGGCGGTAAATTCTCCAGTGAAGAAAAAGCCTACGGTGTCAGGGGCGGTGGATGGGGCTGGGCGGCCAGTTCGGCTGATTTCAACAACTCGGGTTGGATGGAGTTACTTCAGGCCCGGCAGAATTTCATCACTCGCCGGGCGACCATGCCGGTCTTCAACCTGGAGGATTCGGAGTTCGTCTCCTACCTGACGGAGCTCTTCGACGGTTCCACTCCCGGTCATGAGGTCCAGAAAAACAAGTTTTACCCGTTCATCAGGGACTGGCTGGGATACCCCGGTTTCTGGAGCCGCACGAGCCCCGGTCCGTTTCGTGCACGGCCTGACGTCGAACAATCATTCGGACGGTGGGATGCCAGGGGTTTAGTTACCCTTGACTACAACATGAATGGCCTCGAAGACCTGGTCATCACGGACTGGGATGGTCGCTACGGTTTGATGGAAAATCAGCTAGCCGAAAAATCCCGCCATGATAACTGGATCAAGGTCTTCGTCCGGTCGCCGAAACTTTACCAGGGAGGGTTCCTGCGACTTCAGACCGGCAAACGGGTCCAGTTGAGACCGCTGTCGGCGCAAAGCGGTTACCATTCTCAGGAGGCCGCCATCTATCACTTCGGCCTCGGCGAGTCGGTCGATGAGTCCTCCCTGCGGGTTGAGTGGAACGACGGGAGCGTTCAAA
>JBDGPI010000061.1:327-2497 GCA_042219765.1 Salsurabacterium abyssinicum (SeqCode) | reverse complement strand
GAACCGGCATCAAGGGTCTACGTCAACTCCGACACTCTGCAACTCCGACGGGGCCTACCAGAATGACGCTCCAGAAACCCCTTTAAGTTGAGGTCCGGGGTCTTTCAAATGTCCTTCACTGCCTTCCGTCACTGGCTTTCGCTCAGTTTGCTGGTCGGTTTTTTACTCTTCTTTGCCCTTAGTCCACTCCTTCAATCGTCCTTTGTCAAAAATACGTCGAGCCCGTCGATAAGCGGATTCTTCGGTTTAAGCTGGGGCACCAAACGAAAGAACCTGGAACTCTACATGAAGGATTTCTCGAAGGACCCGTTAACGGAAACCGTCGAAACCGGGAATGAAACGGATGCCACGCTGTTACTCTATCGTAATGTCAAGGTGCTTGACGTTAAGACGAACATCGGGTTTCTGTTTGATGAGGGCGAAGAACTTATAATGGGGTTTTTCCTGGCCCCGTTCGACGTAAAGGAGCAGAATTGTGAGACTATCTACCGGACGTTCCGTGAAAAAATTAACAACGATTACCCATCACTGCCCTCCGCTCACGAACGTCGGAATCAGCTCGAGGCTCCCTTCTGCAATGCCGTGGCCGTCGGTTCGGCGGGGCAGCTGCACCACTGGACCGACCGGAATTCGCTGGCTCAAATACAACTCAAGGTTGGTATGGGGCTGCCCGGTCACGTAATGGTCCTCTTCGCCTCCCCACAGTACGTTAAGTGGATCCGCCGCCACGATCGTTCGCCGGAGGGCGTCATCAAAGAAAACGTCCTCCCGGCGCTGGAATAGGAGTTCATAAACTTGTCCTCAGGGACGCATCAATCGGTCAAATCAGGCCCCGGAAGCCTACCAATCCCCAGTGGAATAGGCTAATGACTAGGTCGTTTTTCGAACGTTTCGCGCCTGAAAAGTGGCCTGAACTGGAGTTAAATATCCCTGGCTGGATTGTCTTCTTTTCGCTGTATCCTGCCCTCTCCAGGGGGTTTCGTTACTTCTTTTACCGTGCGTTCCCCTGGTACTCCGGCTGGGAGGTCTTCACGACCGCGAGCCCTCTCCTCAACTCCGTCGGGTACTGGGGCTGTGCCCTCGCCACAGTTCTTGTCGTCGTTCCACCGTTTCTTCTCTGGAGCGAGCTCCGCTGGTCGACGTTTACCATTGGTGGGATCCGCTGGGGGGTCACCCTTCTTGCCTTTCTCTACGCCTGGGACCTGGCTTTCGGTGGCTACAACTTCTTCTACGATCAGGGATACGTACTCGACCGTCTCATTCTGGTTTCGGTTGCTGTGCTGGTGTACCGGCACCCGGGCTTCCTGGCCCCTCTACTGGTGGCGGGACTCGGGTTTTCGTCCCAGTTTCGCCTGACGTTTACCAGTCAGTTATTGCCTCACGGTTACCTGCTCCTTGAATGTTTACTTCTGTTCCTGTCCTTTCTCTTCGTGCGGTCGTATCTTCGCGTAAATGACCGCCTTTTGTTGTTCGGATTGCTATGGCTCCCGATCGGATTTCTCTTTCACGAGGGTACCGATAAGCTCCTGGCCGGGAGCCAGTGGCTGGACTGGGTTTTAAAGTACCGGCCCGGTTACGCCAGTGCCTGGGCCCGGACACAGGGATGGTGGGCTTTCCTCCCGCCCGACTATTCCTCCAGCTTGATTTACAGCCTCAAGACCTGGGGCAACCACCTCCCTCACGCCTTCCAGTGGGTATCACTTGCGGCCCCAGCGGCGCTCCTGGGGTACGGGGTAACGATGTTTTACCTTGGCTTCTCGCTGGCGATTCTCGGGATTCTTTTCGGTCTGGTGGGTTTTCTGCTCTGGAAATGGATGGCGGTAGTTCTTGTTGTATCGGTCCTAACTTACTTGAACAAAGGTCGGTTCTTTGACTTCCTGTCCGGCAAGCGTTTAATAGCGGCCATTGTACTGGTACTTCTTCCGGGCCTGATCAACCTGTCCCCCGACCGTGAACTGACTCTCTGGCAAACCCGATACCTCTCCCGCGTGGATATTCAACCGGTCGATCCCCAGGGCAACCGCCACCGTCTTTCCCCCCAGGCATTCCGTCCCTATCAGCTCTCGATGGGGCTTTCGGCGCATCAACTTCGCACGGTACTGCCCGTACCCAGTATGCCTTCGGCCACGTCCGATTTCAGTATTGCACAGATTCTTAATTCCATGCTCGA
>JBDGPI010000061.1:0-317 GCA_042219765.1 Salsurabacterium abyssinicum (SeqCode) | reverse complement strand
TCCCTGGACCGGGCGAGGATGGAAATCGGAGGAAGCGGCCACAAAAAATGGCACACCCAGCAATTCAAAGCCTTCGTCCGCCGTTACCTGAGGAATTACCGGGATCGCAGCAAGACACAGCGTCTACTGAATCAGTTTTTCCTGGCGGCAGCCCCTCCGGATTCCGTCTACGTTCCCTACGATCCTGCGGCGATGGGCCTTAATCCAGGAGGGAAACTTCCCTCCATCAGACGGATCAACGTACTCCTGCACGAGGGCTCAACCCGCAACGGAGAGATCCATCTGAAAGGCCATTACCTCCCCCTGAGTTTCCCCTT
>JBDGPI010000060.1:15857-19548 GCA_042219765.1 Salsurabacterium abyssinicum (SeqCode) | reverse complement strand
ATCTTTTCCATTGGCGAAAAGATCAAGTGTAAAGTCCTTGAACTCGATGCCGAGGATCAGACGGTCAGGCTCGGCGTCAAACAAACCACACCGGATCCATGGGTTAAAAAAGCCAAGAATTATCCCGTGGGAACCCGTCTGGAGGGTGAGGTTACGAACGTGCTTCAATTCGGGGCGTTCGTTGAACTCGAGGAGGACCTCGAAGGCCTCGTCCACGTGAGTGAAATGGCCGAAGGCAAGCGGGTGAACCCCCATGAGATTCTCGGTGAGGGTGATACTGTCGGTGTGAAAGTGCTCGATATCGACGAGGACGAACACAAGATTGACCTCAGTATTCAGGAGTACAAAAAAGACCAGCAGAAAAAGGAAATGGAAGAATACATGGAGGAAGAGGGATCGGAAGAATCGGACATGACGATGGGGGATATGCTTGGTGATGACTTAGATGAAATCATGAAGGATTAGGTGCCTTGACTGAACCCTCCGACCAATTACCCGACGACTACGAGGAAACGGTTAGTCGTCTTGAATCCGAACTCGGCCGGGAGGTCTGTGGTTTCCCGACCGAGAACTACCAACCCTGTGATCAGTGGCCCACCGAGGATTCGGAGTACTGTCGTCAGCACGCCGGCCTCGATCTCGAGGACTTCCTGAACGAACAGAAAACCGAGACGGGATCAACGTTACCGGACCCCTCCCCTTCCGCAGGCACATCCACCTCCCCGGATGATTCCGGGTCATCCGACGCTACCGTCAGCGGCTGGATCACTCATTTACAGGGGTCAATGACTTACTGGCTCGGGCTTCTTTTGGCAGGGTTTCTCCTCGGGGCAACAGGAGCTGCCTGGACTGTGGGAACAGGGTTTGGACCCACCGGAAGTGTTTTGAACGGTGCCGCCGAAGAATCCGAATTTAATCCGGTAGATCCCGATTTTCAGCAGCTGCGGCAGCTTTATCGTTCCGGGCGACACGATATGGTTGCGCGCCGGCTTCAATCAATTGTTGACTCGGCGAAAAAAACTGACATCAGGGCCCGGGCACTTTATTTGAGTTTTGTCTTCAACCAGCGACAGAAACGGTACCAGAGGGCCCTGACGGCAGCCGACCGATTTATCGATAATTTCAGTGACCACAACCGTCGGGCGGAAGTTCTTTACGGAGCCTGGTTTATCAGTTCGCAGCTGCTCGACAATCCGTCCCGGGCAAAAGACTATCGTGATACCCTCCTCGAGGAATTTCCGGAGTCAAAATGGGCCAAAAGACTTTCGTCCTGAGTCTCTTACTTGCCCTGGCTCTTGTGGCTGGTCCCGCCGGGGCACAGCAGGCGGATACTCCGACAGCGTCGGAGCAGACGGGAGAGCAGGAGGTTGACTTTCAATTCCAGCTTGGATTCAATGCCCTCACTAAGGGGAATCTGGACGAAGCAGTCCGACACCTGAAAAACTCCGTCGAGCAGGACACACCCGTGCCGAAAGCGTATCACTGGCTCGGAAAAACCTATTTTTACCAGGGTTATAACGATTCGGCCGTAGCAATCCTGCAGAAAGCCGAAACGTTTCCCTCCGTTCGGGAACGGGTTCAAACTGAACTGAATGCACATGATCTGCTCTATCGGGCGGACACTTTCAGCTTTCATAACGATTGGTCTTACATCGGATTAATCAAAGGGGAGGAACCCGGCAAGAACCGAAATATTAATCCTTCGGCCATCGAAGGGGATCCCTACGGGGGTTGGTATAGTTCATCCTACAGCAGCGGGAGGGTTCTAAAGTACAGCGAGGAGGGGAAAGTTCTCCGGACCTGGGATGGCTTCGAGTCTCCGACGGATCTGGAATACGTCGACAACCAGTTGCTTGTGGCCGAAATGGCCGAGGACCGTGTGAGTGTACTGACTGATACTGGTTCACGTCAGGATTTTCTGACCGAGGGGGTTGAGGCCCCCTCCCAGTTGCTGTCCATTGACGAGACGGTCTTCGTCGTTGATTCCACGGATCAGGCTATCATTCAGATGACCGAAAACGGTGACACGGCCGGGGTGGTCTGGGAGGCGCCGGTGAACGTATCCGTTTCCGATATTAGTGTGGGACCGGATGGTAACTTCTGGGTGCTCGACGACCACAATTACAGTTTCCACGTTATTTCTCCCGGTGGTTTGAAACTTACCGAACACTCTTGGAACCGAAACCTGGCACTTCGAAAGATATGGTGGCGAAGGGGTACCCTGATTTCTGTTGGAAAATCCGGGGTGCTTTCACTGGATCCCGACGATTTCAGTGCGACCGCACTGTCGGCGAGGGGTGACACCTTGCCGGGCGCTGACGTAAGCGATATTCATCTGAGCGGTGATCGGCTGATTATATCCTCCTTTGAGTCCAGCCAGTTGCTACTGTATCGTCCTCCGGAGGTGGAGGAACCGGATTTACTGGTCGATCAAAGACGGTTTGATTTTGCGGATTTCCCCGTTATCAGGGCTAACCTTGTCCTTCGCGATCCCCTTCATTCCGAGCGTTTCGAACACCTGGACGACAAAAACTTCGGGCTATCGGTCAACAACCTGGATATTCTGCCGAGTTTTCTCCGTCATACCAGACGGACGTACGGCAACGACTGGATTCTTTTGATTGATAATCGCATTTCCCGGATGCGGGCCTGGGAGGAGGTAGAACCGTTTCTGGAGCGGTTAATTAACCGGGCCCCGGCCGGTACACGAGGGAGTCTCTGGTCCGTCAAAGACGAAGAGGTCGTTAAACAATCGTTCACCGAGTATCCCGTGGAGCTGACCAACTCACTTAACAGGCTTAACTTCTACTCCGGTAAGTCCGTTACGACCGGTGATACTTTGCTGGCGCGTCGCCTTCATCAGGCGTTTAACATACTTTTCTCACGGCGTAGTTCAGGTGGTATCATTGTCGTCAGTCGACGGTTGCCCGAGTCATCACCGGCTCTGGAACGTGTTTATAACCGAGCAATCAACAATTCAGTCCCGGTGGCCTTCGTTAATCCCTCCATTAATCCCCCGCCATCGAAAATACTCCACCAACGGGCCTACCCTCTTAGATACCAGAACTTTGGACAGCTCAGTGTTCAGGACATATGGAAGCACTATAAAAATTATCAGAACCGTCATTACACTGCGATTTACCGCAGTAACCTGAGGTTTCAGCCCAGTTCCCTCTGGCGAAACGTGGAGTTTCGGTTCCACTACTTCGATCGGGTCCACCGGTATCGTGGAGGGTTTTTAATAGAATGACGGCCGGAGGTTCCTCCGATGAGTTTCGGAAAGAGCGAGAACAAATGGTCGAACAACAACTCAAACAACGTGATATAGACAGCGAAGCCGTACTCGAGGCGTTTCGAACCGTTCCCCGACACGAATTTGTAAACCCCAAACACAGGGACCATGCTTACGAGGACCGGGCACTACCGACGACTGCGGGACAGACCATTTCCCAACCCTACATGGTGGCGACCATGACGGAAGAACTGATGGTAAAACCCGGTATGAAGGCCCTTGAAGTCGGGACGGGTTCCGGCTACCAGACTGCCATTTTACTCGAACTTGGTGCCGAAGTTTACACGGTTGAGAAAGTTCCTGAGTTGAGTGAACGGGCCCGGGCCATACTGGTCCAAATCGGCTACGGGGATTCGGTCGAACTGAAAGTCGGTGACGGAACGAAAGGCTGGCCCGACC
>JBDGPI010000060.1:7658-15847 GCA_042219765.1 Salsurabacterium abyssinicum (SeqCode) | reverse complement strand
CAGAATTCTCGTAACGGCCGGTGCTCCCGAACTACCGGGGTCCCTGAGGAACCAGGCGGCGGAAACTGCCCGCATCGTCATTCCGGAGGGGTCTGAGTCAAAACAGAAATTGACGATTTATTCCCGTGATGACGGTGGGGAATGGTCCCGTACGGCCTCAATCTCCTGTGTTTTCGTTCCTCTCAAGGGGGACGAAGGCTGGGACGGGCACTAGTTGTAGACTATGAAGTCCCTCCGTTCTTACGTTCTCGTTCTGAAAGGGTTCTGTATGGGAATAGCGGATGTTATTCCCGGGGTGTCGGGCGGTACGATTGCACTCATAGTAGGAGTTTACCGTGAATTAATTCGAACCTTGAAAAAGTTGAACCTCCGCTGGGTTTCCCCCCTGATGGACCTAGTGCTGCTGCGGCGGTTTGCGGAACCCCTTGATCAAATTAAGGTCGAATTGAATCGCATGAACATGGGGTTTTTGGTTCCCCTTGTCGTGGGAATCCTGTCCGCGGTCGTTGTTGGTAGTTCCTTTATTCCTGACCTGCTGGCCGATTATCCAGCCGCCGTGAAAGCCCTGTTCTTCGGACTGATTCTCGGAAGCGTCTGGATACCGTTTCGGATGGTGGATGAGTTTCAGTTCTCAAAATTACTACCGGCGGTGCTTGTCGGGATAACGCTGGCAATCCTCGGTTTCTACGTTTCTAATCCAAATGTCAGACTATCCGGAGCGACTCAGTGGGTTTCCGTCACATCCGAGAAGACTACCTTCAAACGTCTCCTGGAGTCCGTGCCGTCCTCAAAACCGGCCCACAGGGTCTACTGGAGTTCTAAAAACCAATCGTTTCGCAGTATGTTGCGCCAAAGGAAACCCGACCTTGCCGATCGATTGCGGTCCGTCAGACAGCGCGGAGTGGATGAACTTTCGCCAAAGGATGCCGCCAAAGCCCGAAGTGAGCCCTACGAAACGATAACCGTCCCCTCCGGGCTTTCCCTGCAGGTGCCGCGGCTGTCCTACTGGTACGTTTTTACGGCCGGTTTCCTGGCTATTTCCGCAATGATATTACCGGGCATTAGTGGTTCCTATATTTTGTTGATCCTCGGAGCGTATTTCTTCGTTCTAAATTCGGTCCATGGGTATTTGAGCGCTATCTTGAGTGGGGTGATTCTTTCACACCAGGCGCTGATTATTCTTTTTTTCACCGCCGGTACGATAACGGGATTACTATTGTTCACACGGGTACTCGACTACTTCCTGACCAACTGGACAACACTTACGGCATCGGGTCTTAGCGGTTTAATGCTGGGCTGTCTGCGGGGGGTCTGGCCGTTTCAGCGCATCGTCGAGGGCCAGGTCTGGCTAATTATTCCCCCGAAGGTAACCGGTACGGTCTGGACGGCCGGGACAATGTTTCTGCTGGGGCTGCTTGCCGTCACGCTCCTGACCGTTCTGACGAACCCCCGGCGGTCCAATGACCCCGGCAGAGCGATTTAAGGCAATCGGCCAGCGATGTCCCGGACATGATAACCTACCCTGACGATCTCGGGGAAATGTGGATCGAGTACCTGGACGAATTTCGAACCAGGATTTTTGTGCACGAGAACTTTTCCGAAACGACCGTGGAGTCTTACCTCAGTGACCTAACCGATTTCTGTCTTTACTGTACCAATGAACAACTCCTCAAACCCTCCGCCGTCGACTCGTTTGTTATTACTGATTACCTTGAATACTGCCGGGGACAGGAGTTGTCCGACGCGACCATTTCCCGTAGACTGTCGGCGCTGAAACGTTTTTTTGCCTATCTAAAAGAGGACGAACGCGTGGATGCCAATCCTCTCGAGAAGTTCGGCAATCCCCGTAAGAAATCAAACTATCCGGATTACCTTTCCGAATCCGAGGTGAAGCAACTGCTCGATCAGCCCGATCGGGACACTCCGGCCGGCGTCCGAAACCGTACAATCCTTGAAGTTCTCTATGGCACGGGATTGAGGGTTTCCGAGCTGGTCAACTTAACGACGGATAACGTTTCACTGAACCAGCGGACGATTCGGGTGACCGGTAAGGGCAACAAGGAACGAATAGTTCCTCTGGGTGATACCGCCGCCGAGTGGCTGAAGAAATACTACGACGATTACCGGGTTGAAAAGGACCCGGCCGGATCGGTCGAGGAAGTTTTTTTGCAAGCAAGTGGGGACCCCATTAGCCGGCAGAGGGTCTGGGAGATTGTGAAGGAATGTGCCGATAAAGCGAACCTAAATGACGTCAGTCCCCATACTTTACGGCATACGTTCGCCACTCATTTATTACGCAACGGCGCCGACATAAGGAGTATTCAGAAAATGCTCGGTCACACTGACGTCGGAACTACGGCGGATTTCTACCTGCATATGCGGGATGAAGTGAAGAATGAGCACGAGGATTTTCACCCCCGTGGCGAAGACTTAAGCCACGACTAATTCGCTGGCATTAACTTCGACTTTGGCTTTGTAGAGCTTCTTCACGGCCCGTTTCATGAGTTCGTCCACGTCGTTTCACCGGCCTTTCGTTCAACAACCGTTCCGCCGTAGTTGATGGAGATATTGTACTGATCCTCGAGTTCACTGAGTTTTGACTCGAAGAGGTTGATGAAACGTTTCGCAAGCAGGGCTCCTTTGGTTTTCTCGGTACGGGGCATTGCAATACAGAATTCGACGCCCTGGTAGCGACCGGCCGTGTCCCCGTCACGGGCATTGCTTGAAATGAAAGCGCCCAGTTGTTCGAGAATCTGGTCCCCGGTTTCCTGACCGTGGATCGCGTTGATCTGGTCGAAATTTTTCAGGGCGAGCATAAACAGGCAAAGCTCGTTGTTGTTGTTTTTGCAATCGTTGATGAAGCCCTGAATCTTCGTCCGGAGTTTACGGCGGTTTTCGAGGCCAGTTACGTCGTCCTTACCGATTTCTTTCTTCAGTTCTTTCGTTCGCTTTTGCTTACGGCTGGACTTCAAGTATTGCTTGAGGGTGCGTTCGATGGAGCTGCGGAGGGTCCGGGAGTCAAGTCTACCTTTGATTCTGTAGTCGGTAACGCCGTGACGGAGGGCGCGGGCTGCAACTTTCTCGCTACCGTTGTCCGTGAGCATTATAATTGGCTTTTCCCAGCCTAAATCGTTAACTTCCTTAACCAGATCAAAACCGGTCAGGTCCTCGAAATCATACTCAGTCATCAGAATGTCGAAGGAATTATGGCTGAGTTTCTGAATGACCCGGGAAGGCTTCTCAAGATGGGTGATGTCGACGCCCCAGGAAGAGTCTATTTCCTGGAAATACCGCTTGATGGTTGTGACATCCTGAAGGTTGTCGTCCACAAGGAGGATTCTGAATGATTTACCGGCCATCGAGACCACCATTTTCCGAAAATAATTCATGACTTACCGCATGAACCGGCAAGATGGTGACTCAGGATGACCGTCAAAAAATTCAATTGTAAGGCATGCAATGTTTGGATTTATATTAACTTAAAAGGGACGGTCTGTTAGGAATTTTTTATCGGATCTGACGTGATCCTCCTCACTATATATTGGATTGGTTGTAGAGTACTTCTTTACGGTAGCGACGAATAATATTTTTGCATTCTTTCATGAGGTCTCCGGTGACGTTTGTGTGATGCAGTTTGCTATTGTTCCAGTGTATCACGATCAATTTGGTGCTCCGGCCTACCGTTTTGTGCCGTACAGTTTTTTTGGCCAGCGACCTCAGTTTTTTCGGTGATCCTCCGGTCATGTTTGCCCCGAAGTGTCAATTGTACTGTCTCGTGCTTCGCCATACTGGAGAACATCGGATAACGGTCGGGGGGAAGGGGAGCGTGCACTGGGAGAAAGAATGGCTCTGTTACGTGGGCCGTTCAAACTGGGGCTGGGGAAGCCGGGTGAAGCGTTTCGTCGAATCCGGGGGGTCCAACCACTGGCACATCGACTACTTCGAGGACTGCCCGGGGGCAAGCGTCCATTGTGTGTTTCCGTTTGCCCTGGAGCCCGACGCAGAATGTGAGCTGGCCGAGTTCATTCACGGGATTGAGTCCCTTGAGGTTCCCCTGGACGACCTCGGAGCTTCGGATTGTGGTCCGGACTGCCAGGGACACCTATTCGTCGGACCCCTGGATCCTGAGGTCGTTCGGTCGGAACTGGGACAACAGGGGATTAAACCCGAAGGGACCGTATTTTTTGAGACTGATCGATGCCGGTGGGTTTCCACTGACAATTGAACGGTGAGTAACGTCCGGACGTTAGTTTGGTCAAGGTAAAATTGAGTTTTTATCCTTACGAATTACTTGTCGTGACGGTGTCTGACGAACCGACGCTATAAGCCGTATTCTACTCCCTGAGTTTGTGTTAAAATCCTCCCTCAGGGAACTCATCCGATTTCTAGCAATCTACCTCAGGAGGTACCACTTTGAGTACGGAAACGTCATCAACCATATCCCGAGCAGAGTCACAGAAAGAATTTGATCGTGCCAAAAAACACCTTCCCGGCGGAGTCAATAGTCCGGCCCGGTCCTATTCGTCCGTGGAAGGCCCTCCACCGTTCATCGAGCGGGCGGAGGGGGCTATGGGACGAGGACGGTAATGAATACATCGATTTTGTTGGATCCTGGGGGCCAATGATCTTTGGCCACAACCACCCGGACATTCTCAACTCAGTGCAGGAACAGATGGAAAAGGGGATGAGCTTTGGAGCCCCAACGAGCCTTGAGTCCGACATGGCCGAATTAATTCAGTCGGTTATGCCGTCGTTTGATCTGGTCAGAATGGTTAACTCGGGGACTGAGGCAACGCTATCGGCCCTCCGGCTGGCACGGGGTGCCACCGGACGGGACCTTATTTTAAAGTTCAGGGGTTGTTATCACGGTCACGGCGATAGTCTGCTCGTCGAGGCCGGCTCCGGTGGTGCGACTCTGGGCCACCCGGACAGCGCCGGGGTTCCCGACGACCTTGCCAGGCTGACGCTGACAGCTCCTTTCAACGACCAGGATGCCCTGGAGGAGGTCTTCGAGAACTACGGTGATCGACTTGCCGGAGTAATCCTTGAACCGGTCCCCGGTAACATGGGATTAATTACTCCGCCCGAAGACTACCTTCGGCGTCTACGAACGTTAACCCGTGACCACGGGGCTCTGCTAATTTTTGACGAAGTGATGACCGGGTTCAGGACCGCACTGGGAGGGGTTCAGTCCCTTTACTCCATTGAACCGGACATCACGACCCTGGGCAAGATCATCGGTGGCGGTATGCCGGTTGGTGCCTACGGGGGGCGAGAGGAGGTAATGCGTGAGGTGGCCCCCGACGGACCGGTCTATCAGGCCGGGACCCTATCGGGAAATCCAGTTGCCATGAGAGCCGGTTACGAAACGATCCAAAAACTCAAGCAGGACGATCCTTACGACGAATTGGAGAGTGTTGTGGACCAGGTCGAGGAAACCTTCAGGAAGGGGGCCGAGGAGGCAGGGGTTCCCCTACAGTTCCACCGGCTCGGAGCCATGTTTTCCTACTACTTCACGGACCAGGAGGTCGTGGATTACGAAAGCGCATCCAGCTGCGACGACCGACTGTTCTCCCGGTTCCACGGTGAATTACTTAACCACGGGCTGTATTTTGCCCCTTCTTATTACGAGAGTTCCTTTGTAAGCACCCCGATGACGGACCCGGATTTACTCGAGGCAATCCGTGAGCGAATCCTGGCTGCGTTCCGTTCCCTCAAGTGAACACCTCCGAGGAACGGGCCCCGGACGAGTCGACCATGACCGTCTGGGAGCACATTCGGGAACTCCGGGGGGTACTTATCTGGTGCTTTGTGTTCCTCGGCCTCGGTGTTGGGGCCACGGCAGTCTACGCACGTAGAATTTTTTTCCTGCTCGTGGAACCCCTCCGAAAATACCAGGGGGATGTAGTCCTACATACCTTCAGTCCGCCGGAAGTCGTCGTGATTTACCTTAAATTAAGTTTCGTGGGCGGTCTGATTTTAAGTTCACCGTTTTTACTCTGGTTCATTCTGCAGTTCGTCTTACCGGGGCTCACCAAGACCGAAAAGCGGATGATCCTGCCGGCCGGCGCGGCGGGGCTGCTCCTGTTCGCACTCGGTGTCCTATTTACGTATCTTGTCGTTTTACCGGTGTCGTTACGCTTCCTGTGGAACTTTAACGAGTATTTTGGGTTAACACCCCAGTGGAGAATAAACTACTACCTCAGTTTTGTACTGGGGTTGTGTGCCGTTTTTGGTCTTACGTTTGAGCTCCCGCTGGTGGTGACCGTGCTGGCTCGTATTGGCATAGCCTCCCCGGCGTTTCTCCGACAGAAACGCGGATATTTTATTGTGGTTCTCGTTATCGGAGCCGCACTGCTGACACCTCCCGACGTGATAACACAGTTGATGATGGTCATTCCGGTCTGGTTACTCTACGAGATCAGTATCTTTCTTGCGGCGCTGGTTTATACCCATGAACACTAAAAGAACGGTTTACCTGGCACTTGTTCTGGGGACGGTCTCCACGCTGTTATTTGTTCCCGGCTTCCAGCCGGAAAGAACCGTTTCGGTATCGGATCCCGAGCCGGTGACCGTACTGCTCGGAGGGGACGTTTTTATTGGGCCCAGGCTTAACCATTACACAAATCGGAACGAGTACTGGGGAGTCGATAAAGCACTTTCCGAACGAATCTCACAGGCTGACCTTTTTCTGGCCAACCTTGAAGGGCCGTTGACTGCGGGAGCCGATACAACCGGCGAGAAATCCTACCACCTCCGTAACGATCCCCGCACGGCCCTTCCTATTCTTAAGGATCTCGGTATGGACGGAGTTAGCCTCGCTAACAATCATACCCTCGACTTCGGTCGGAAGGGGTTACTGGAGACCCTTCGGTTGCTCAATAAAAATGACATCAAGCATACTGGCGCGGGGGCATCACTTGAGCGAGCGCTCTACCCGGTGTTTTTTACCCGAAAAGGACGCACCATAGCATTCCTTTCGTTCTCCAACACTTTCCCCGAAAGGTTCTGGGCGAAGCCTGAGCAGGTCGGAACAGCTTATGGCAAATTGGACCATGTCGAGGCGCTTACGTCATTTGCGGACGCCAGGGCCGATCGAGTCATTATTTCCTTCCACTGGGGTGGAGAAGGGGAAGTCACATCGAAAGACTACCAGATCACACTGGCCCGACGGGCCGTGGACGCCGGGGCCGACGTGGTTTTTGGACACCACCCCCATACACTCCAGCCCGTTGAACGGTACCGGGGGTCCCTGATCTTTTACAGTCTCGGTAACTTCATTTTTACCACCATGAGCCACACTGTGAACTACGGCTTACTGGCGGAGGTGAGCTTTGTCCCGGGCCGGGACCCTGCCGCTAAAACACACGTTATGAACGTAAATAATCATGAGGTCCACTACCGGCCTGAGTTCGTCAAGACACTTGAAAATCCCGTGGACGGGCTCAGGGACCTATCGTCGGACACGGAGTTTATTACCCAGCTGGAAACTCTATAAAGTGTCTTTTTGAAGTTACGGTGCGGTTTTTTATGCCGTTGATACAGAAAGAAAATAATGTATCTCTTTTTTGGTCAATTGGATCGACGATAGGTTCAAAGCGTCATGCCATCACTTGCTGATCCCTGTTTGGTTATCTGGCAGTGGCGTCACTGATTGGTTGATTACTCAGGGGTTCCATCAATCAACGGTACCCGGTTAGCTGACTTGTGAGCCGTATTATTGCGATAATCCACACTAAGTGTTTACATGTATCGTGTTGACCCTCAAGTCAATATCCGGGAGTTAATCGAGGGAGGCGATATTTCTTGAGCGAAAGCGGTCCCGGTGGATCGGAATCCGTTGAATACGACAGGGATAAATTGGCTGACGACCCCGAGTACCGTGAGAAGATTCTTCAGGACATAGCCGAAAATTCCTCGACGTTGTCGACTGCTGTCGTAACTCGATGGCTTCTTTACATGATCATGGGGTTGCTGTTGTTTGTTGCCGGCGTATTCATCGGTGGCAAACTGGGGGAGCGCTACGCCTTTTACTTTTCGCTCTCACTTGCCTGTTTTGTGATTCTTCCTACGCTGATTTATTTAATCTACTACCGTCAACAACACCAGTGAAATATGGACATTCCGGGTGAAAATCCCTCCTGTTTACAGTTTTTTCGATGCCCATGGGACATCCCGCCGGTGGGTTT
>JBDGPI010000060.1:0-7639 GCA_042219765.1 Salsurabacterium abyssinicum (SeqCode) | reverse complement strand
CCAATGTTACTATGCGGCTTACCGTTGATTTTTTTCCAGGGATTGAATGACATTGACCACTGAATCTTACACCCTGCCCGGTGTGCCCTCCGTCGATCAGGTTGGAGTCGAGGAAAGGGCCGATCGTTTTCGCCAGCGTAGTATAAAAAAGAAGTCAAAAGTTGATGGTTTAAAACACATTATATCAATGCTTGATTTAACGACACTTGCTGGTAAAGACACGCCCGGTAAAGTGCGCAGACTCTGTGGGAAAGCCCTGAATCCATTACCGGACGACGTCGATTGTCCGTCGACAGCCGCCGTTTGTGTCTATCCCCGCATGGTTTCAACTGCCGTTGACGAAACGACCGGGAGCGACGTAAACGTTGCCTCCGTGGCCTCTTACTTTCCCTCCGGCCAGGTCTCGCTGGAACAAAAGCTGGATGATGTTGGACAAGCCGTTCAGGCTGGTGCGGACGAAGTGGACATCGTTATTAACCGGGGGGCTTTTCTGAAGGGGGATTACCTTGAGGTGTATCGTGAAATTGAACAGGCCAGGGAGGCGGCGGGGGATACCCACCTGAAAGTTATTCTTGAAACCGGCGAACTCGAAACCTACGACAACATACGTCTTGCCAGTCGAATTGCCATAGACGGTGGTGCTGACTTCATTAAGACGTCCACCGGTACCACGGAACCCGCGGCCACGATGTCGGTTACACTCGTCATGCTTCACGCAATCCGGGATCATTATTTCCGATCCGGGGAAAAGGTCGGTATGAAGCCGGCCGGTGGAATTCGCCGTGCCAAGGAGGCCCTTCGGTACCTGGCGATGGTTAACGAAACACTCGGTTCGGATTGGCTCAGCCCCGGAAAGTTTCGTTTTGGTGCGTCCTCGCTTCTAAACGATTTGCTGATGCAGCTCAAAAAGGAGGATGTTGGCCGGTACTACTCCGGTCGTTACCTCAGTCTTGGTTAGAGGATGGAGTGAATTCCTATGAGTGACGAACTATCGGCTCCCCGGGAGGATGCCATGAAGGACGGCGAGAGACCGGACGTCCGGGAGCTTTTCTTCGGGGAAACCTGGGATTACGCCCCTGCACCCCAGGGCACTGAATTTGTTGAACACCGGGATCGCTACGGTCATTTTATCGGTGGTGAGTTCGTCGAAAGTCACGAATACTTCCAGACAATCAATCCCGCCAGCGAGGAACCCCTGGCGGAGATTGGTCTCGGAAACAAGGAGACGGTCGACGAGGCAGTTACGGCCGCACGGCAAGCCTACGACAGCCGGTGGTCGACCCTGGCACAGTCCGAACGGGCCAAATACATATTCCGCATTGGTCGCATGATAAAGGAAAAAGCCCGGGAGTTTGCCGTCCTCGAGTCGATGGACGGCGGGAAACCCATCCGGGAATCCCGTGAGGTGGATGTTCCTCTTGCGGCGGCCCATTTTTTCTACTACGCGGGATGGGCCGATAAACTCGAGTACTCCTTCCCCGGGGCTGACCCGGAGCCCGTGGGTGTTTGTGGTCAGATTATCCCCTGGAATTTTCCGTTGCTGATGGCGGCCTGGAAAATTGCACCGGCCCTGGCGACGGGTAACACGGTTGTTCTCAAGCCGGCGGAAACGACCCCCCTGACCGCCATGAAACTGGCCGAGCTTTTTCAGGAAGCCGGCCTACCGGACGGTGTGGTGAATTTTGTTAACGGGAACGGGGACACAGGGGCCCGGATCGTAGAGCATGCTGACGTCGATAAAATTGCCTTCACAGGTTCCACTGAGGTTGGCAAAAGCATCCAGAAACAGCTCGCGGGGACCGACAAAAAACTCACACTGGAACTGGGAGGGAAGGGATCCAATATTATTTTTGAGGACGCTCCCATCGATCAGGCCATTGAAGGTATTGTTAACGGGATATATTTCAATCAGGGGCACGTCTGTTGCGCCGGGTCCCGACTGCTGGTTCAGGAGAGTATCAGGGATGAAGTCATCGGAAAACTGAAGAATCGCCTGGCGACACTCCGGGTGGGTGATCCACTCGACAAGAATACTGACGTCGGAGCCATAAACTCCAGCCAGCAGTTAGAAAAAATACAGGCCCTCGTCGAGGACGGAGTTGATGAGGGGGGTAACCTCCACCAGACCTCCTGTGACTTACCGGAGGAAGGGTATTATTTTCGGCCATGTTTTTTCACGGACGTTACCGTGTCGGATCGAGTCGCACGCGAGGAAATCTTCGGTCCCGTTCTATCCGTTCTTACGTTTCGAACGCCCGATGAGGCCGTTGAAATTGCGAACAATACTCCCTACGGGCTGGCCAACGGAGTCTGGAGCGACAAGGGCAGTAAACTTTTTCAGGTAGCGGGGGCTCTAAAATCCGGCGTTGTCTGGGGGAATACTTACAACCAGTTTGACCCCGGTAGTCCCTTCGGCGGGTACAAGGAAAGCGGGTTTGGACGTGAGGGCGGCAAACAGGGATTACTTCCTTACCTTGAGCTGGAGGCGTAAATCGGTATGGATGAAACAACTGGCAGTAAGGGTCCTTCAGGAACTGAATCGAACGAACCTGAACAGGATCGGCGTGTGACCATAAAAAAAACATACAAGCTCTACGTTGACGGTGAGTTTCCACGAACCGAAAGCGGGCGTTCGATCAAAGTTAACTACAGCGATGGTACCTTTGCGACAAATGTCAGCAGGGCCTCCCGAAAGGACTTGCGGGAGGCTGTAACGGCGGCACGTGGCGCACTCAATGATTGGAGTGGCCGAACGGCCTTTAACCGTGGGCAGATCCTTTATCGAATGGCCGAAATGCTTGAATCCCGCAAACCGGGCATGGTCGAGCACCTCGTCGACCTTGCCGGTCACTCACGGGCTGAGGCGCGGCGGGAAGTGAAGACTTCAATTGATCGACTCGTCTGGTACGCTGGATGGGCCGATAAATTCGAACAGGTCTTCGGTTCCACCAACCCGGTTGCTTCCGACCACTTCAATTTTACCACTGTCGAGCCGACCGGAGTCATTGCCGGTTTTTTACCGGAAAATGCTCCGTTGCTCGGGGTTGTATCCGGGATTGCTCCCGTAATTACCGCGGGAAATACTTTTATCGGGATTGTAGGGGATAATGCCCCGACGGTTGCCATGGAGTTCGCGGAAGTACTGAACAACAGCGATCTACCCGGGGGCGTGGTGAATTTGTTAACGGGCTACCGTGACGAATTACTCGGCCACGTCGGCGGGCACCGGGACGTCGATGGAATTGTCAGTTACGGAGCGTCCGACGAGGAAAAAAAGAAGCTTACCCTCGAGGGGGCCGAAAGTGTAACTCGTGTTGAGTTTGAGGATGATCCCGAGGACTGGACCGACGACAGCCTGCGGAGTCCCTACCGGATCTTACCGTTCGTCGAGTTCAAGACCGCCTGGCATCCGACCGGAAAGTAACACTGAATTAGAATAAATAAACGATTCGGATACGGTGTGTTAAGACGGGATCACCGGTGATCGAAGCTTTTCCGATGAAACCTTCCCGACAAGACTACGTTTAATACTGCTTGGTATTACCTAAGATGATCCTTTAGGAGTAAACCTGAGGGCAATCCATTTGTTTTTCCCTCGGCCGATCCACTTAATTCTTCCTGACGGGGTGTTCGATATGCCCGGTAACACGTTTGGTACGGCTTTTCGGATAACAACCTGGGGGGAGAGTCACGGGGATACCACCGGCGTGGTCGTCGATGGCTGTCCGCCCGGTATGGAACTGAGCCGGGAGGATATTCAGGCGGAGCTCGACCGCCGGCGACCCGGTCAAAGCCGGTTGACGACCCAGCGAGACGAGAAAGATCAGGTTCGCATAATGAGCGGTGTTTTCCAGGGTGAGACTATCGGAACCCCGATCGCCATGATGGTGGAAAACAAGGACGCCCGGGCATCGGACTACGAAGACATGAAGGATACCTACCGGCCGTCCCACGCCGACATGACGTACGACCAGAAATACGGTACCCGGAACTGGATGGGCGGCGGTCGTTCCAGTGCCCGTGAAACACTGTCCCGTGTGGCGGCCGGGGCGATCGCCCGCAAATGGCTCCGAAAGGAGTACGACCTGGAAATCGTAAGCTGGGTTCGACGGGTTCATCAGCTCGAGCTTGACGAATCCTTCGATCGGACTCGGGTAAGCCGGGAGGACGTTGAGAGTAACGACGTTCGCTGCCCGGACCAGCAACTTGCCGATGAGATTGCCGACAGAATCAAGGAGGCTCAGTCCAACGGAGAGTCCCTCGGAGGAGTTGTCGAACTACATGCTCGTAACTGTCCGGCCGGCTGGGGGGAACCCGTCTTTGACAAGCTGGACGGAAAGCTCGGCCATCAGTTCCTCTCGATCCCTGCTACCAAGGGTGTTGAGATAGGGTCGGGTTTTCGTGGGGTGTCCCGGACGGGAAGCGAACACAACGACGAGTTTTACATGGAGGACGGTGAGTTCAGGACCAAAACCAACAACAGCGGCGGTATGCTTGGCGGGATTTCCAACGGCATGCCCCTGACCGCTCGTATTGCATTTAAACCGACCTCAACAATCAGTAAGGAACAGGAAACCGTCAACGCTTTTGGCGAGGAAGTTAAACTGGCCGCCAAGGGACGCCACGATCCCTGTGTGGTGCCCCGGGCCGTTCCAATTGTCGAGGCCTGCACGGCCCTCGTTTTGATGGATCTGGCCCTTCAGGACCGGGGGCAGACAGGACATCGATCGGGGTCGGTCGAGCCCATCAAGGACCGAGGCGACCGGGGGTAGTCCCGGTTTAAGAACAGGGAGGATTTTTATCGGGTGGTTTCGTCAACGGTCCCGAAACGTTATCATCAATTCCGGCAAGGGTTGAAAATTTATTTTTTAACGATTCGATCTCGTCCATTACTTTTGGCGTCGTAGAGGGCGCTGTCCGCTCGTTGAATCAGGTCCTCCCGGCTATCGCCTTCGTTGAAGTTCGTGATTCCCACACTGGCCGTGATGCCGAAGGTCTCTCCGTCAGCCTCGAATTCCTTGTTGCGTAGCGTTTCCAGCAAGCGCCGAAGAATCGATTCTGCTTTGTCGAGGCCAGTATCCGGTAACAGTAAACCGAATTCCTCCCCTCCGTACCGCCCTGCCGTGTCGACGTGGCGGGTTTCATTTCGGAGAATCCGGGCTATCTTTTCGAGTACCTGATCGCCCACCTGATGCCCGTAGGTATCGTTGACGTCCTTGAAGTAATCAAGGTCGAGGATGCCGAGACTGACCTTTCGGGAGTCCCGCTTGGAACGGTTCACGGCCTCGTCAATTTCGGAAAGCAGAGCCCGACGGTTGGGTAGACCGGTCAGGGGGTCCGTAAGAGCCATGGTCTGGACCTGTTCGAGGTATTTTTCCTTCTGGAGGTACTGGAGTGACTGATAAATCGAGGCGGATACCATTCCCGAGAGAAGGTTGAGGACGTTCTCCTCCATTGAATCGAATTGATTGGGCTCCGAGGCCGTGATCTTTAACACACCGAAACACTCCTCGGAATACTGCAGCGGGATAATTAACATCGTCCCACAGTCGAGCCCCATTTCCTCGAGTCGTTCCTTGTTTACACGCTCGTCGGATGCAACCTCGGGGGACCGTTTGAGGGATCCTTCACGGTAACACTTCCCCGCAAGCGTCTCGGAAACGTTCAGGCGGAGGTCAATCTGATCCGTCAGTGTTCCGCTGGCGGCCCGGTAGGTTAATTTGTCGTCTTCCGCCAGAGCAATTACAGCACCGTCGGCCCGGGTGATTTCGAGGATTTCCTCCACGACCGTATCCATAACCTGATCCAGGTTAAGGTTCGATTGAGCCACTGATTCCTGAAGGTAAACAATCGACTTAAATCGGTCTTTTTCGGTCTCGAGCCACTGCTGTGCCTTTTTTTGGGCGGTGATTTCTCGTGATGCCCCGATGATCTTTTCTACCGTCTGATTGCCGTCGGTGATGGGAACTCCCTGAACGTCAACCCATCGGTTATAGTCCGATGATGGATCCACCCGGTTTTCGAATTTCACCTTATTACCCTCGGTAAGCTGTTGCATTTTTTGCTTGACTTTGGGCCGGTCGTCGGGATGAATCTGGTTGAGAAAAGAGAGTGGGTTTTCCTTTAGTTTGCGAGGTGAGATCCCGTACAAATCTTTGACCTGGTCGTTGACGTAAAGGAGCTCACTGAAATCAGCGTTGTACATCCAGAAGACGTCCTGGAAATTATCGGCCATCGTTCGAAAGCGCTGGTCTTTTACGTCAAAAAGAGAATTCTGCTGGACCTCATCCAAAAGGAGTCACTCCGCCGACAGTTAAATTCTCCAGGATTTTCCGTAAATTTCAGTTGTGGAAGACGTGCTGATACACAATTAGTCACTCAGGGATATTCTCACATGTGCACTATTTTAGTTAAATAGTGATTATGATTCGATGGCGTTAAATTTCTCGAGAGCGTTCTCCCTGCGTGCGGAATGATCCAGGATCCTGTGCGGATAGTTTTCCCCGAGCGTTACGCCGGCTTCCCCGAGCGTCGCGTCGTCGGCTTCGTGGGGCCGATGAAGGTCGCTGCCCTCGAGATCCCGTAACTCGGGGCAGTACCTCCGAATGAATTTTCCGTCCGGGTCGTAGTCTTCCGATTGGCTGTAGGGGTTGAAGATCCTGAAGTAGGGGGCTGCGTCGGTTCCTGTCGAGGCCGCCCACTGCCAGCCACCATTATTCGCCGCAGTATCACCGTCAAGCAGCTGGTTCATGAAATACGCTTCACCCTGTTTCCAGTGGATGAAACAATCCTTGGTCAGGAAGGATGCGGTGATCATGCGTAACCGGTTGTGCATCCATCCGGTCCGATTCAACTGGCGCTGTGCGGCGTCGACGATTGGAATTCCGGTACGGCCCTCCTTCCAGGCCTGAAGCCAGTCAGGATGGTCCTCCCATTTCAGGTCATCGTACTTCGAGAGGAAGTTCTCGTCGGTTACCGAGGGGAAATTGTAGAGGACCTGGTGGTAGAAGTCCCTCCAGATTAATTCGTCAACGAAGGTTTCGACGCCGTCCGTCAACTCGTTTGAGCGGTAGAACTCCTCGCAATCCTCGCGAAGCCGGCGAGGTGATATTAGTCCAAACCGCAGGTACGGGGAAAGCCGGGAGGTTGACTGCCGGGCCGGGAAGTCGCGGTTTTCGTGGTAGTTGATCAAATCGTCCGAAAGAAACTGGTCCCAGCGGGACCGGGCCGCGGACGTTTCGGGAGTCCACCGTGGATCCGACAGCGTCGTTTCCAGACCGAGATCGTCGGCGTCGGGAATTGTTCCGGGATCGAGACGACACGTTTCAATGCGTGATACCGTGTCGACCGGTTCCGGTGAGGGCCGGTTGCGCCATTTTCGGGCGTAGTACGTAAAGACTTTGTAGGGGGTACCGTCGTTCGTGAGTATTTCCCGCTTTTCGTGGAGGACGTGATCCTTGTGCGTGCTGACGGTGATACCATTATTTTCCAACTGCCCGGAGGTTTCGTCGTCCCGGTCCCGTTCGAGACGGTCGGCGTCGGTGTCGGCCCCGCTGTGGGCGTGCCCGTGGGGGCGGACGTCACCGTCGGCGTCCCTGTCGCCGTCGGTGTCCCTGCCGCCGTCCTCGATCCTCGTCGC
>JBDGPI010000059.1:0-2746 GCA_042219765.1 Salsurabacterium abyssinicum (SeqCode) | reverse complement strand
CAACTTGTCGAAGAAATATTATTTGATCCGCGGAGTTGGGCGGGTTCGAATGACGCGGCCCTCCAGCGAGTGGATACAGGCCCGGTTGATTTTTACATTACCCTGGCCAGTCCCAAAACCGTTGATAAACGGTGTAAGCCCCTGAATACTCAGGGGGTATACTCCTGTTTTAATGGGAATCGGGTCATGATTAATATGTGGCGCTGGTTCGCGGGACATCCAATATTTTCCTCCCTATCCAGTTACCGGAGTCACGTGATCAACCACGAGGTTGGACATGCCCTCGGACACGGCCACGATAATATTTGTAACAATCCAGGGGAACCGGCACCTATTATGATGCAGCAGACGATTGATCTGGACGGGTGTGAATCCAATGCGTGGGTTTATCCGGGGGCCGAATCAAGTTCGCTCAAGAGAGCGTATGCCCGGGTCCTTTCGGATACCCTGTATCACGATCAGTTATCCGTAAAACCTAAATCCGTGGATCAACCCGAAAAGCCACCGCGAGCCGGGGGGATCAGTCGTGAACGAACAGTCAGTGCCAAAAAATTAAACCGTGTGGTGACGCGTTACCTTTATTACGATTACATCGATCGTCACCAGTTACGAGCGAGCGATACTGAAGTAGCCAGAATGAAACAGTACCTCGGAGACAACATCTTCTGGATACAGTCGATCCCCGATAACAGTGGATTTTTCAGGAAACTGGTGACCCACTGGAAATTCAAACAGAAAATCTATCGCCAGTTTGGAGGGCGAACGATGAAGGGCTTTATGGGATACGAACCATTACAGGGGTATCGACGGTTTTTACGAAAGGAGGAATCGCAGGACCGATTTGAGATTTTTGTTCCCAGGCTCGCCAGTAAATTCTGGAATTACGACCCTTCCATAGGAGTCTTGTTTTCCACCCCGATACGCACCGAGCACGATTCCCCGGAACGGATTACCTTTCCCTGGGAGTTAAACAACAACCGGCGTACAAAGTTCATTAACGGGAAGTAATATCCCGGCGCACTAAATCTCGATCGACCGTACCCGAGGATGTCCGGGGGAGTTCGTCGACAAATTCAATCAAACGCGGGCACTTGTAACCGGCCAGTTGATTGCAACAGTAGGATTTTATTTCTTCGGGGTTCAGGGGTTGATTGTCATTGGGCACGATTAACGCGGCCACTTGCTGTCCCCACCGGGGATGCTCCAAACCAACGACGGATGCTTCCCGAATGCGGTCATGGGATTCGAGCACTTGCTTGACTTCGTCGGGTTCGACGTTTTCACCCCCGGTTACGATACGATCGGCCCTCCGTCCTTTCACCCACAATAAACCGCTTTGACTGAGGTGTCCGATGTCTCCCGTGTGAAATCCATGCGAACTAAAAGCATGATTGTTTGCCTCCGGGTTATTGTAATATCGGTCCATCACCATGGGACCGTCCACCACAATTTCTCCCTCATTTCCGATGGACAGTTCCCGGTTGCTTGAATTAACGATGGTTATATCGACGGTGTCCAGCGGTCGGGCGACCTGACCTCCGTATTCGTAGGCTTCATCAGGAGTAGCGGTGGCAATTTGTGATCCAGTTTCTGTCATACCGTAAGTGGGGTAAATTGGGAGGTCACGTTGTTTGCATTGCTGTACAAGATCGGCCGGTATAGAGGCTCCTCCCAGCAAAATAATCTCCAGCTCGTCCGGAGCATCAAATCCCTGTCGGAACCAGTCGTTGAGCATTGTTGGAACTATGGAAATTCCCGTTGGAGGGAAGGAGTTAAGAGCCTGTGAGAGGGTATCAAACGTGAACGGGCTCAATAATAACGTAGTTTGGTTTAAGCAGGCCCGGATAATAGGAGCCATTCCTCCCATGTGGTATAACGGTAAGGGATCCAACCATAAATTACCGGGATTGGAACCCGGGAATTGACGTGTGGCCCGGGCACTGCACACAAGGTTTTTATAGGTGAGTACCACCGCCTTAGGGTGACTTGTTGTACCGGAGGTAAACATAATGAGCCAGGGATCCTCAGAATCGGGTACAACAGGATTAATGTTAATGAGTTCGGACTCTTCCAGGGGGGTTACCGCGGAAATTTTTGGTTCATCAAGAGAATAGACGGCGCTCGATGATGCGTTCACGGCCAAGTTTTCCGTTTCGCTGTCACACAAAAGGCAGTTCAGATCGAGGAGATTCGTTTGACGGGAAAGTTCGTGCTGGGTTAATTTCAGGTGCATGGGAACGGCAGTGGCGTTACGAAACCAGACGGCGTGGACGGTTAGAAAAAATTCCAGCTTACGAGAGATCAATAACCCCACCTGATCCCCGGCGTTAATCCCCGCGTTTTTTAGTCCAACAGCCCGTTTTTTTACCACGTTGAGGAGCTCTGAATAGGTGTATTGTTGCCCCGAGTCCATATCAATGACAGCGGTCGTATGGGGGGATTGATTAGCCGCCTCCTGCAGTAAATTTATCGGGTCCATTCTGTTTTTCGGTGAGCTATTCCTCGGGCCACTCATCCGGCCATGCGCGGTCGGTTCCGTTTCCGGCCATTTGTGGCACGGTAATGAATCCGTGGTCGGCCGGGGCGGGATCCTCGCAAAGATCGGTCTCCAGCATGTGAGCGGTATTGAGTCCACAGGGAGGGAGTTCGTCCAGTACCGCTGCGAGATGCACGCACGCGGTACGGGCCACCACGCTGTCAATTGTGGACGTGATGATGAGATCCAGTCCGGCCTTGTGGATGGTAT
>JBDGPI010000058.1:1285-3167 GCA_042219765.1 Salsurabacterium abyssinicum (SeqCode) | reverse complement strand
AACAGGCCGCTGACGAGGTATAACCCCCTATTCAAAGTTCACGCCACTCAATAGCCGGTAGTCTTCAAACCGTCCCGGTTCCTTACCGGTTCAATGTGCTTCATAAAGAATCGGATCCACCGAGAATAACCTCGGTTAAAATCCTGTTACACCCCCCCCCTGAATGTAAGAAATATTTCAGTCCTGGAAAGGGGCCCAATCTGAATTCGTAACCCCAGCATGGAGTCGCGTTCAAAACCAGGTCCCCCGAGAACACGCCTGAGGCAAGGCGAAAATGATGGATACAGGTGACCTCACTCTATGTGTAAAACGTTCCTTCAAACTCCAATTAGAAACAGGTACCAAAAAATCTTATAACAGCTTCCCAATGCACACCCGGTTAAATTCAAGAACTTTATTCTATCCACGATCTCCCAACGTTTATGACCTATATCATAGGCCCTTTTTTAGAATTCCCCTACACTCTTGGTGAATTTGGTGAATTCATCAGAACTGAGGAGGCTTAGCAACATGAAGTCGATAAAACAACCTTGGAAATTCATGATCATTATAGTGGTATCCGCCGGGTTGATTGGATGTGGTAGCGGTACCTCCAATGAAACGAATTCGACCGAAGAAACTCCGGAATCAAAATCTAAACAATCACAAAAGAAAATGACTCGTTCCGAAAAATGGAAACAAATCAAACTACCTGAAAAACCAAAAATCGATGAAGAACTGATAGAAAAAGGAAAATCCCTGTTTACCGGCAAACTGGGATGCGCGACCTGCCACGGCAAAAATGGGACGGGGAACGGACCGGCTTCGTCATCGCTCACCAACACGGAAACGGGTAAAAAAATCTCACCGAGAAATTTCACCAATCCAAAAAACTTCAAGTGGAAGGCATCCATGGACGGGATTGCCCGAACGGTTCTAACCGGGGGGAAAAACTCCGGTTCGCCGATGCCTCCCATGAAAGGAACCGTCAGCCCCGAAGAATTATGGGCCGTAACCAGTTACGTCTACACGTTTCGAGGAAAGAAACCACCACAATTTACCCCTGAAAAGGAGGATGAATGATGTTTTCGTTTTCACGTTACGTAGTTCTTGTACTGCTGTTCCCCGCACTACTTTTCACTCTAACCGGGTGCGGAGAAACCCCGGCGGCGGAGACGGCCAACAACCCGTCCGCCAGCCAACGTAACAATGCCTGTCCCGACGGTCAGGAAGTCGATAAAACCATCACACTGACAGAACGAGCCTGGAGTTACTACCCGAGTTCATTCGAGGTTAAGCAGGGGGACTGCGTGGAAGTGAAGATGAAGGTCACCGACAACGGTATCGGAGCCGGCCACGGATTTGCCATCGAGGGATTTGAAAACTCCGTGTTCTTGAACGGAGTGACCAAGAACAACCCGAAAACTACCCGCTTCATGGTGAACAAACCACCGGGGGAGTACCAGTTCTACTGTGCCACGCAGTGCAGTACGGACAAGCGCCACACAAACATGAACGGCACCATGATCGTGAAAAAATGATGACCGAAGTAACTTTGTAACGAAACCACAAACGTTCGAAACCTTTATCTTTGCTCTCAGGAGGCCTTAGCCCATGAAACGTCGAACCATCGTCCTTACATCTCTAATTGCTTTTTTAGCCGTGGGAGGGTTTTTCTTCTACGGTTGCACCGGTAGCAAAAAGAAGGCATTCGATCCCGCCAAAGAATCCTACGTTCCCGTGGGTGAATGGGACAAACACTACGCATTCATCAGCGGTGGTCAAAACGGAAGCATCTTCGTCTACGGAATACCATCCGGGCGCATGATACGGACCATTCCTATTTTTGAACCGGAAGGATCCTACGGTTACGCTATCAAACCCGGTAGTCCTTCCTGGGAAC
>JBDGPI010000058.1:0-1264 GCA_042219765.1 Salsurabacterium abyssinicum (SeqCode) | reverse complement strand
TGACGTTCACCATCCGGTTTTGTCGGAAACGGACGGTAAGTACGATGGTGAGTACCTCTACACCCACGACAAGGCTAATAATCGTGTCGCGAAGGTATCCCTGGAAAGATTTGAAACGGAGGAAATTAAAAACGTTCCCAATATACAGGGAGCCCACGGTATCGCGGTGCTTTCCCCAAACACAGAAATGCTTGCGGTGAATGGGGAGTACCGCCACGAAGTAAAGAGTGATGTACCCAACCCTGATAACTACAAATCCATGGTGAGTTTTCTGGATCCGGAAACTCTGGAAACGAAGTTTCAGCTACTCATTCCCGGTAACGCCGACATTAACGATTCCTCCAAGGACGGGAAGTGGATGTTCTCCACGGTCTACAACACCGAAAAAGGATTAACGATTACCGAGATGATCCAGAACGACGAGGATGCTATAGCAGCTATGAATATTCCCGCCATGAAAAAGGCCGTGGAAAATGGTGAATACGAAGAAATCAACGGCATCCCCGTTATTGATCCCACGAAAACATCCAACCGTGTACTACGCATGTTACCGGTTCCCAAAAACCCCCACGGAAATGACGTCGATCCCACCGGTCAGTACGTCATGGGATCCGGAAAACTCTCCCCCACCGTCAGCGTTTACGACATCAGCAAAATCGACAAGGTGGACAACCCGGAGGACGCCCTGGTCGCGGAGCCCCGTGTCGGACTCGGGCCTCTGCACACCACGTTTGACGACCGGGGAAACGCCTACACGTCCCTGTTCATCGATTCACAGATCAGTAAATGGGACATCGAGAAAGCCGTGCAAGCCCACAATGGGAAGGATGTCAATCCCATTGAGGACAAGATCGACGTCCACTACAACGTGGGCCACACTCAGGCTATGGAAGCTGAAAGCATGGATCCCGCCGGGGATTATTTACTCTCCCTGAACAAGCTGTCCAAGGACCAGTACATACCCGTTGGACCGTCCAAGCCTGAGTCACAGGAGATTATTGATATCAACGATAAGTCGATGAACATGGTGATGAGCTTCCCGGCCGAACCCGAGCCGCACGACGCCGTATTCATGCGGACGAAACGACTCGCCGACAAAGTCGCCCAGAAAGGCGAGGGGAAGGATCACCCGGACGCCGTAAAACAAGGAAACGAACGTGTGGAGCGCACGGGTCCGAACTCGGTTCACGTCTACATGACGGCCGTCCGCAGTGAATTTAAACCTCACACGGTAAAAGTAAAAGAGGGGGACAAGGTCACCTTT
>JBDGPI010000057.1:959-27269 GCA_042219765.1 Salsurabacterium abyssinicum (SeqCode) | reverse complement strand
CGACCTCATCCCGGGCTTTTCGGAGACCAATGTTATCCGAGAGCCTGAGATCCCGCCGGAACCAGAAAAGTCCACGCGTCATTGTGTGAAACTCCCCACCTGAGGGATAATTGGTTTTTCGCTTTTCTTCGAATTATTCAAGGTCGCCGGACCCTTAACAGTCCGTTACTGTTTAGTGGTAGTATAACTAGCCGAAACGAAAGAGATGATTCCACTGGTGAACGGAGAGTAATCCATCATACACAACACTGTGATGTATAATACAATCGTTCTACATGAACCGACCAAAAGAGTGGGATGATTTGAATGCCTTTCTATCGCTTTCAGTGTGCCGAGTGCTGTGAGGAGTTCTCCAGGCGACTGTCCGTCTCGGAACGGGACAGCACAGTGGCCTGTCCCAGCTGTGAATCGACCCGGACGGACCGTAAAGTTAGCTCGTTCAGCACCGGCAATTCCGGCGGTGGAGCAAAACCGGGATGAGCACTCTAACCGTCACCCCGTGTGGGTGTGTGTTTGTTTTTCATTGTTTCGGTATTAATTAACGTCGTTTCCGTTACGTTACTGTAGGTCTATACCTGCGTTGAATTTCAGTGCTGACCTCTACCCCTATCGAAAGGTGTTAACGGTCATCGCTCCGAGACGTTCGACGATTCGTATTACCTTTTTCTGGCAGTGTTAAGCATTTTAATGGGTCCGTTACTTAAGTTAATCGTGGGAATACTCTTGTGCTTTATTTTGAAACCGTCATTAGCCAGATATTAAGACATTAGTAACCTCAGGTAGTCACGTCAGGACCCGACCGTGCTGTAAAACTCGGTCAGAAAGATCGAATTAAGTTTATGTAAAATTGGCTATCCGTTGATATTACCTGAATCAGGAGTGACTTCGATGAGCGAGGAAACCGGTGGCGAACAGATAACCGACGAGGACCGGAGGCGGTTTGAACGGGTACCGTTTACCGCCGACGTTGAGATCGTCAAGAATTGTACCGTCTGGAGAACTCAGCTCCAGGACATTTCACTCAAGGGGCTGCTGGTGTACGAGCCCGATCAGTGGAAGCAGGAGGAAGGGACCTACGAGATCCGTATTAAACTGTCCGACACCTATCCCACCGGTGAAATTACGATGAAAGGCAAGATCGTTCACAGCACGGCCGAGTCAATCGGTTTTGAACAGGTCGAAATTACCAGTGAAAGTCTCACACAGCTCAGGAAACTGCTGGAATTAAACCTGAATCCCGGTCAGATTCAGCGCGAACTTTCGGAGCTTATTGGTTAATCCTCCCCTTGGGGCGTGAATAGTTTGGAATTAAACATACTTCTCGTTGATGACGAACCTGAAATTGTCAGCATGATTGAACGTAATTTGTCCGTGGAAGGTTATGAGCTCGATGGCGTGACGTCCCCCGAAATTGCCCTGGAGAAAATTAAATCGGAGGACTACAACATCGTTATCACCGATATTAAGATGCCGGAGATTGATGGGGTTGAGCTGTTGAAGCGGATCAAGGAGATTGACGGTACCATACAGGTCATCATGATTACCGGTTACGTAGAGATGAGTCACCTCGTGAGCTCACTGAGTAACGGGGCCGTTGACTGTATCTTTAAACCGCTTGATTTCGACAAGCTGATCGAGGCCATCGAACACTGTCGCTCCAAACTGGAGCGATGGGAGGAGGCACTCGGCCAGCTTCGCTCGATCGGTGAAGAATAGGACTGAGCAGCACACTTTTAAATGATCCTCGTACAGTTAGGTTACTCAAATGACCGACGACCTCGACGAGCAGGCTTTTGAGGATTTTCTCAACGAGTCCCGCGAACTCCTCGGGGACCTGGACCCCGCCCTGTTAAAACTCGAGGAGAACCCCGATAACCCTGATTACGTCGAGGAACCCTTCCGCATTCTGCACTCCCTGAAGGGAATGTCATCGTTTTTCGGTTTAACGCCTATCAAGCGCATTTCGCACAGCCTCGAGGATTTACTCGGGGAAATCCGGGACGGTCGACTCGAAGTTCGCGAGGACATAACTGAAATTCTTTTCCGGGGAAGTGAGCACCTGAGTCAACTTTACGATGAAATATTTTCGGGTAAGCGTGACATTGAGCTCTCCCAGAACCAGCTTGATCTGCTCGAGACCATCGAGAAGACAATCGAATCCGGCGAGGATCTTGAAACGTACGTTTATAATCTCCTTGACGACCTCGAACAGGACGTCTCGGCGTTGATGGAGTCATCCACCCCCGAGGTGCAGGAGGAAGTCGATGATATTGCCCGAAGGATCAGTCAGGCCCGGAGGAAGTTGCGAACGGAGGACGGCGCTGAGGATGAGGACTCTGGTAGCGATCTGGTTAACGAGGAACTCTTTGATGAAGACCTCCGGATTTGCGGGGAACCCGTCGGTCAGTCCCTGAAAGCAATGGAGTCAATCTGTCGCAGCTTTGTTACGGAGGACGGGGACGAGTACCTCGATGACCTCGACGAACCAGCCGAGGCTTTCCACGAAGCGTTTGAATCCTTCCGCAACGTTCTACGGGAAAACGATGTGACGGATGTATCAGGCATCCTCGAGGAAATGGAGAACGAGTACGAGCGCTTCATGGAGTCGGCTGGCTTCGGTGAATTGCTGGCGGGATCGTTGCTCGAACACCTGGGAAAAATCAACGACAGGCTCGATTTTGACCGGGGCGATACTGAAACGAGCGGTGAGCCCGGGGACGCCGGATCCACAGTTACCCCCGGGGATCAAGCTGACGTTTCACGGACGTTCAGGGTCGAGGAGGAGAAGGTCGACGATTTCATGGAGTACGTCGGCGAGTTAATTGTTACCGGTGAGATGTACAAGCATCTCGAAGCTCAGATCAAGCGGACGGACATCGAGCAGGACCTCAAGGAGCAACTCAGGAACACAAATCAGGCGTTCCGGGATCTCTCCACGGACCTCCGCGAAAGTCTCATGGGCGTCAGACGGCTTAAAATTAGAAATCTACTCAAGAAATATCCCGTGATGGTACGGAAACTCGCCGGAGACCTCGACAAAGACATCGAGGTGACGCTGAAAGGGGAGGAGACCCCCGTTGACAAAATCTTCATCGAGGAACTGGAGACGCCGCTGACTCACCTGGTTCGTAATGCGGTGGATCATGGTATCGAACCCCGCCAGGAACGCAAGGACAAGGGCAAAGACCCGACCGGCCGGATTGATATATCCGTTGAATCAACGCCCGAGGAACTCCAGATTACCATTGAGGACTACGGAGCCGGCCTCGACGTCGAGCGCATCAGGAACAAGATCGTCGATCGGGGACTGGCGTCCGAAACCGAAAGTCTGAACCTCGAGGAGGACGAAGTCTTTCAGTACATCTTTCGCAGTGGCTTTTCCACGACGGACGAGGTGACGGATGTATCCGGACGGGGCGTCGGAATGAATGACGTCAAGAAGACAATTGAAGAACTGAATGGTTCCATCGAGATACATTCCGAACTCGATCGGGGCACGGAAATTACCATGACGCTACCCCGGTCCCAGTCCGTTAATGTGATCGATACTCTCGTCATCGAGGTTGAGAATCAGCAGTTCGCAATTCCCCTCGAAAAAATTATTGAGTCAATATCATTGTCGAAAGCCGGGCTTAAAACAGTCGAGGACAAAGGGGAGATGATTGAAATACGCAACTCCCTGTTTCCCCTGTTTCGATTGCGGGATCTCTTTGAGCTTGGCGGTGACACGGGTTCCGCCGACGCCGTCGCTATGCTTCTCGAGAACGGTGGGGACCATTTCGCTATCCTGGCCGACGTTCTCGGCAAACAGCAGAAGGTCGTGGTCAAGGACATGGGACCCGTTTTCCGCAGTATCAATTACGCCGCCGGGGCCGCGGTGATGGGGAACGGCGACATCTGTCTGGTCCTGGACGTCAACGAACTGGGGCGCCGGGCCCGTGAACGGGGGCAAACTGAGGAGGCCCGCCGGTGAAAGAGTCGATCCGGGAAGCGCTCAGCGAATTCGAAAGCCTTATAAAATCCATCCGGCACGGTCAGCCAACGACTATAAAAGACGACCTGGAGCCTCACTGGAAGGCGCTGGCCAATCAGGTCATACAGCTCGACGACGATTCCAGACCGTCGTTAAACTACGAATCCCAACCATCCGATGGCCGGCGTGGTCAGGGCAATAACGAACCCCAATCCTATTTTTCGCAACTACCCAGCGAGGATTTATTAACCCTGATTAAAAACACCCCCCACGGTCTCCTGATCATCAATCCTCAATCGAACCGGATAGAGGCCATCAACCAGACCCTACTGGATCACCTTGGATACGAGCGAGATAACATACTGGGTAAACCGCTCCAGTTTTTTGACTATGGACTCGGTAATAGCCTTACCAAGGGAGAGTTTCGGGAGATACTGGCGTCGGAGGGTCCACTGACTGTTCACTCCACGTACGTCGATGCGGACGGGAGCCCCTTTCCCGTTGAACTAACCCTTAACAAGGTTTCACTGAAGGGGGAGGAACGGATACTGGCGACTGCTAGAAAAATTTCCGATGATCAGGCCCTCCGTTACCGGTTGGATTCCGTAACGGATCAAATGCCGGGGGTTGCGTATCAATTCCGTGTTACGTCCGCGGGCAAGTATGTATTTGATTACATGAGTCAGGGATACGAGGAATTGTCAGGCACCCCACGGAACCGGGCACTCAAAAATTTCGATGAGGCTATTGAAAACGTCCATCCCGACGACCGGAAGGACTTGATGGAATCCATTAAAAGAGTCACCCGGGACGTTACCCCCTGGAAACACGAGTACCGGTACCGCCTGCCGGACGGTGATGTCCGGTGGGCACTGGGTCATTCCACCCCCGAGGAACTTCCGGATGGGTCCGTACTGTTCTCGGGAGTGCTGATCGATATTACGGAAAAGAAAAACACTGAGGAAGCTCTGAAACGGAGCGAACGGAAGTTTCGCCAGATGGCGGAAAACATTGATCAGGTCTTCTGGATCAGGGACCTGGAGAGCGGGGACATGATCTACATCAGTCCCGCGTACGAAGCCATCTGGCACCGTGATCCCGAAACCGTTCTCGAGGATCCGTCCAGATGGCTGAAATCAGTCCATCCCGACGACAGAGAACGGGTTAAAGCAACGATTGAGTCAACCAGGGGGGATGATTACGAAATAGAGTACAGGATACTCCGGCCGGAAGGGGAGGTTCGATGGGTTGAGGACAGGGGATACGCAATCCGTGACGAGTCCGGGAAGGTTGAACAGTTTACCGGAGTCGCAACCGATATCACGAAGCGGAAACAAGCCGAAAAGGAGCAGGAGAAGATTGTCGATATTGTAGAAAGCACCGGGGATTTTATTGCCCGTGCTACCCTGGACGGTACGGTCACGTACCTGAACAATGCGGCGTTGGGATTTCTTCCCTCCAACCGGAAAGAGGACTTCATCGGTAACTCCGTTGAGTCCTTATTTCCGTCCTACGAAAACGACAAACTCGCCACAGTCATGGAAACACTTGAGAATTGCGGTTCCTGGTTCGGTGAAATTGATTTTAAGAACAAACAGGGCAGTGATCCCCTTCGCACTGCGATGAACGTTTTTCTGGTCAGGGATCCTGACACCGACGAGCCGGTCGAATACGCTGCCATAGCAACTGACATCACAGAACAGATCAAGACTCAGGATAGGCTCGAGGAGACCATAGCCGAGAAGGAAGCTCTGATGAGGGAACTCCACCACCGGGTCAAGAATAACCTTCAGATTATTTCGAGCCTTTTGAGGATGCAGTCGCGCAAGGATTCAACGGAGGACCCGGAAAAGGTCCTTGAGGAAAGTCGGCGTCGAATTCAATCAATGGCACTACTCCACGAGCGATTGTACAAGTCCGGTGACGTCAAAGAGGTGAACTTCAAAAAGTACGTCCGTGACCTGTTACAGTCACTTGAGACCCTTGAGGGAGTTCCCGGCCGGACGGTTTCCATTGAGAGGACAGTCGAGGTCGAGACTATTTCCCTCGATCTGAGTATTCCCCTTGGCCTGATTATCAATGAACTGGTTACCAATGCCCTGACCCATGGGGTCGACGATAAGCAGGGATTCGTCCAGGTGGAGTTCGGACGCGATGAGGACCAATACCACCTGACCGTCATTGATAGCGGTGGCAATCTCCCGGGGGGGTTTGATCCGGACACTCAAAATTCCCTCGGAATCAGGCTTGTTAAGTCCCTCACTGAAAATCAACTCGGCGGGACACTGGAGTTTTCCGCCGATTCCGAAACAGTTTTCTCGGTTACGGTTCCGGTTGAATCCAACGGTTAAGTTGATCGTGGAGTGCTTTACCCCCGGTCCTGAAGCTTCCCCATATGAACGATTCAGGAACTGAAATAGGTGTCTTCTACCAGAATGATGCGATCAGCCCGATAAATTTCACGGTGTCCCAACAGCCGGGGGATCGGTAGAATTTCGATGGGAAGATTCTATGGTATACTTTTTGTTTTAAACGCTTCTTATTCCAAACTCCAGGGATTTATTTCATCATGACACAAAGCGACCTTGATTATCCCCTCCCGGAGAACGAGAAGGAGCGGCTGGAGGAGCTCCGCGAGTACGATATTCTCGATACTCCGGAAGAACCCAGTTTTGACCGTCTGACTGAGCTTGCATCGGAACAGTTCGACGTACCGATTGCCCTCGTATCCCTGCTTGACGAGGATCGTCAGTGGTTCAAGTCCTACGTCGGCACCGATTTCCGGGAGACTGACCGAAGTTGTGCCTTCTGCAATTACGTACTGGTCGAGGAAAACCTTCAAGTCATTCCTGACACCCACAAGGACTCCCGGGTCAGTCAGAACCCCCTTGTAAATGACGACCCCAGGGTCAGGTTTTACGCCGGTGCACCTATCAAGTCGGACAACGGCAATGTTCTGGGAACTTTCTGTATCCTTGATACAAAACCCAGGGAGTTTGACGCCAACGAACTGGACTACCTGAAGCTCTTTGCCCGGGAAACGTACTCCCAGATGGAACTCCGGCGCAAAAACCAGGAGCTCGAGAGGGTACGTAAAAAGTTAGAAACCACTTTAGAAACCCGGAACACCCTGATGAACGAACTCGTTCACCGGACGAAAAATAACTTTAACCTGATTACGAGTCTCTTCCGTCTGCAGGAACGTAACGTTAACAGCGAGGAGGCAACCGAGGTCCTGGAAAAAGCAAGGAACCGGGTCCGTACCATGAGTCTCGTCCAGGAGCGGTTACACTCCACCGAGGGGAAGAAAAACCTCTCGCTGGATCGTTACCTGAGGGAACTCACGCGAGAGCTTCTTAACGCTTTCGAACAACCCGATCAGGCCCTCGATCTGCACTTTCAGCTTGAGGGGGTGACCGTTTCCAGTGATATTGCCGTACCCCTTGGAATCATTCTGAACGAACTGGTTACCAACGCCGTCACTCACGGGTTCGACGAGGGGACCGGTAACCTGGCGATAGAGCTGGCCGAGACGGATGGGCAAATCAGTTTCAGTGTCCAGGACGATGCAGGTAACTTACCCGACGAATTCAACATCGATCAGCTGGACTCACTCGGGCTCCGGCTCGTTAAGCGGTTGGCGCGGGAGCAGCTGGATGGTGAAATAGAGGTCAATAATGGTGCCAGAACTAAATTTACCGTCGAATTCCCGCTGGAATGATTAATCCGCCGCTACCAACAGTAAAATTGTTCCGCAATCAGAACTATTTTGCTGGACTTACTGTCAGTGACTTGTAACGTAAATTACACTGCTAACAGCAAGGTGAATGTCTCTTTTGCCGGGCAAAAGCTACTATAATCAACTACTGCACGGTTATTTACGAACCTTTAATTCATTTTTGCCTCTGTCTGTTCTAAGCAGATTAGCGTTGCAGGACTGATTGTTTACAATGGCTGACTCTCCACTGCTCGGGATTGTTGAAGACGAATCACTGGTTGCCGAAGATTTAAAAATGCTCCTCAATGATCTCGGTTACGAAGTAAGTTTCCGGGTTTCCTCCGGCGAGGAGTGCCTTGAGTCCGTTGATGAACACGACGTTGACATCGTGCTCATGGACATTAACCTCGGTGACGGTATGGATGGCATTGAGACTGCCCGGAAACTGCGTGAAGTCAACATTCCCGCCGTCTTTATTACGGCCTACTCGGACGAGAAAACCGTCAACCGGGCCCGTGAGACCGATCCCCTCGGTTACCTTTCGAAACCGGTCAACGAAACCGATTTACGCACAACTCTGGCCGTAGCCTCCCGGAAACAGGAAATGGAAGAGAAGCTCCGTGAAAGCGAGCGCCGGTACCGTGAGCTCGTGGAGGCCAGCCCGGACATTGTATTCCGCGTGAACTCCGACCAGGAATTTACCTTCCTCAGTAACAACATCCGCCAGCTTGGCTACACCCCGGACGAACTCGAGGGGAAGAATTTTACGGACCTACTTCACCCCGACGACGTCAGTCAGGTTGCCCGGGAGAAAGTTCTGCCTCAGTTCGAGGGGACCGAAACGGGAGATGAGCTATCCCCGGACCTCTTTGATGAAAGGAGAACCGGGGACAGGGCCACCTACAACCTTGAAATCAGTCTGAGAGTCGGTTCGGAGCAGGCAAAGGAGTCCTTCGGAACGGAATATCCGACCTTTGAAGTCAATTCCGCCGGATTATTCCGTGAAAACGGCAGTGGTGACAGCAAGACTTTTGCCGGCACCATCGGTACCATCAGGAATATCATGGACCGCAAGGAGGCGGAGCAAGAACTGCGCTTGAAGGAACGGGCCATGAGTTCCACCCAGGAAGGGATTACGATTTCCAAGAACGACGGTGACGATAACCCGCTGATCTACGTCAACGAGGGTTTTGTTGAAATGACCGGTTACAGCCGGGCCTGGGCCCTTGGTCGAGACTGCCGCTTCCTCCAGGGGGAAAAAACGGACCCTGACAAAGTTGCCCGGATGCGTGAGGCGATCAACAAAAACGAACCTATTTCACTGGAAGTTATTAATTACCGCCAGGGTGGCGAGCCATTCTGGAACAAGGTATCAATCACACCAATACGGGATGAGCAAGGATCGGTCACCCATTATGTCGGCATCCAGCAGGATATTACGGAGAAGAAAAACCGTGAGGAGGAACTCCGCCAGGCCGAAAAACTGGCCGCAATTGGTGAAATGTCCGCCGGGCTCATGCACGAGATCAACAACCCGAATGCTTTCATACAGGGGAACATCGAGTACCTGCGCAAGGCCTGGGGGAAAATCAAGGAGGCCCTGCCCGAGTCCGCCCGGGAAAGTGACGCCCTTCAATCAGTCCTGGAGGAACTTCCGAGAACCCTTGATGAAATGCGCAGTGGGACCAACCGGATAGAAGAAATCGTTAACAACGTGAAACTTTTCGCCCGGAGGGAACGAAGTGACCAGGAGAAAAAGCACTTCGACCCAATCCCGGTTGTCAAGGAAGCTCTGGCAACCCTCGGATCCTTCTCGGAGGACTACCTGGAGGCCAGACTCGAGTCCGACGAGGGGGAGGGGCAGATCCAGGGGGATCCCACCGAGATCACTCAGATCGTCACGAACCTGGTTAAAAACGCCATTGATGCCGTTCGAGAGGACGAAAGCTCGGACGGAAACGTTGAACTGGAGGCCAGCTTCGACCCGGAGGAGTTCATCATTAAAGTACAGGACGACGGTCCGGGTATTCCCCAGGACGTCCGGTCAAAAATATTCGACCCGTTCTACACGACCAAACCGACCGGTAAGGGAACCGGACTGGGCCTCTCGATCGTGAACGGTATTGTTGATCGACTGGACGGAAGAATTAACGTTAATTCCTCGGAGGGGGTTGGCACCCGGTTCGAGGTGATTCTTCCCCGTTCCGACTGACCCCCCGTTTAAATTATTCTGGTTTGTGCTGTATCGTTGCAAATCAGGAAGTATAACTCAACATCCTATTCGTGAGAGTCAAGACTGCCATTGACGTGTTTTGAAGTCACCACCTACCCAGGGAAGTGAGACTATGACGGACGTACTTGTCGTTGATGACGAAGAAGAAATTGTTTCCATGCTTCGACGGAACCTTGAACTGGAAGGGTACAACGTGGACGGCGCCCACAACAAACAGCAGGCTATTGAAGCCATGGAGAAGGAACTGTACCCGATTGTCCTGCTCGATATCAAATTTCCGAACACGAGTGGCTCGGAACTTCTCGAGGTCCTTCACGAAATTAATCCCTTTGTGAATGTTGTCATGATCACGGGTTACTCCTCGATGGAAAACGTCGTGGACTGCCTTGGCGGCGGCGCCGTGGATTACTTCACCAAACCACTCGACATGGACCTTGTCGTCGACCGGCTTGATGAAATTGACCGTAAAATTTCCCGCTGGGAAGAGAGTGTTGGCATGAGCTAACGAAACTACGGACCGAGAATTTCACGACAATAGTTCCCTGATTAATTCCGCCGTTTTCTTCTGGTTAGTGTATTTAACGAACCACCAGGATCCTTGAATCCGGAGACGTATTATGTCCAATTCAGCGGATGAACTCCTTGAAAAATTAAACAACATCTCGTCCGAGATGATGATGATAGACAACCCCGAATCGGACGAGATCGAGACCGTCATCGACGGCCTCGATGACCTTCACTCCAAGTTCGAGGCCCTGCAATCGATCGAGGATTCGGAACAAATACAGGAAATTCTTTCGTTGCTCGAGTCCCTCCTCGACCATTTCGAGAGTCTTCCGAACGAGGACGCCGACACTGATTTTGAGGATCAAATTGCCGATTTTCGAGAAACGTTCCAGTCCCTTGAATCCCTGGTTCGGGAGTATGGCCGGAGCGTTGACGAGGGCGGCTCCCCCGCCAGGGACGATGAGTCCGACGCGGAAACCGTCGAGCAGGCCCCGGACGAGGACGAGACCACCGATAGTGGGGAGGACTCCGACAGTTCCGGCGGGGACTCCGGCGACGAAAAATTGACGACGGACCCTTCAAGCTACGACGAGGAACTCTTTTACGACTTCTTCTCCGAGGCAACCGAACACCTCGAAACCTTCGAGGACGTCCTGCTGACGCTGGAAGGCGGCCGGGACGAACAGGCGCTCAACGAAGGGTTCCGGGGAATGCACTCTATAAAAGGGGCGGCGGGGTTCCTCGACCTGCGCTGGGTCAACAACCTTGCTCATGCCATGGAGGACCTTCTCGGCCTTTACCGTGACGATGGCTACAGAATAGAAGAGGACCACATCGATCTGCTCTTTGATTCACTGGACTCGCTTAAAAAATTGATCAACACCCACCACGAATCGATTGGTGAGGACACGGAACTCGAGCTGGATTACGATCAGTTTCACGGTGAGATCGATCGGGTCCGGGATGTAATCGAGGAGATTGAGGAAAGCGGTGAAACCGTTGACGTGTCGGAGGAACCCTCCGAACCCGAAACGGAACCCGAGGAAGACGTCGAACTCCGTGAAACCGAGTCAATTCGTATCGACACGAGTAAAATAGACACCATCGTGAACCGAGCCGGTGAATTAGTAACAACCTTCAATCAACTCAAACGCCAGTCCGAGGAACTCGACGGCGGTCAGAGCCGGGAACAGCGCCAGATGTACAACCAGATGGACCGCATCGTCTCGGACCTGCAGGAGGAAGCCCTCTCCCTTCGTATGATCCCCCTCAAGAAAACCTTCAGCAAGACGCGCCGGATGGTCCGGGACTTAAGTAATGAATTTGGCAAGGACGTTGACCTGACCATTGAGGGGGAGGAAACCGAACTCGACAGAAGCCTCGTGGAGAAAATTCAGGACCCGCTTGTGCACCTGGTTCGAAACGCACTTGACCACGGCATTGAATCCCCCGAAGTCCGCAAAGAAAAAGGAAAGGACGAGACCGGTTCCCTCACGATTTCCGCCTACCACGAAAGCGGGGACGTTGTCATTGAAATATCCGACGACGGGGCCGGGATTGATCCCGAGGTCATCTTCGAGGAGGCCGTCGAGAAGGACCTCGTTGATCCGAACGAGGAGCTGAGCGAACAGGAGATTTACATGTTGCTCTTCGAACCCGGGTTTTCAACCACCGAGGAGGTCACGGACGTCTCGGGACGGGGGGTTGGCATGGACGTTGTCCGCAAGAACATTGAATCCATCCGTGGCCAGATTGAGGTCGAATCCGAAATCGACGAAGGAACCACCTTCCGCATGAAAATACCCCTGACGCTATCGATCATCAACGGCATGATTATGCAGCTCGGCGATCAGCGATTCGTGATCCCCACTACAAATATCCTGCGGTCGCTCAATCCCGACGCAAGTCAGATTACGACCATCGAGGACCGGGGGGAGGTTCTGAACCTCCGGGGAGAACTGATCAGTCTCTGTCGGATAAACCAGTTGTTTAACCTTGACGTAGAGGACAAACCCTTTGATGAGTCCCTCATTGTTATTGTCCAGGGAGCCAGTGGAAAAGTCGGACTGCAGATTGATGATATACTCGGTCAGCAGGAAGTGGTTATAAAGAGTCTCGGGATTGCCTTTGAGCAGTTGAGGGGTATCTCTGGGGCCGCAATCCTGGGTGACGGACAGGTCGGTTTGATTCTGGATACGCAGACGCTCGAGCAGTTAGTGGCTTGACTACTTCATCAATGGAGCCAAGACATGGCTAACGAAGGAATCGATTTACGCAAGATATCAATCTTCGAGGACACGGACCCCGATACCCTGGAATCCCTGGAAAACAGGGCATGGCAGGTCGAGGGGGGCACCGGAGATCCAATCTACCATGCCGATGATTCGGCCAGCATGATCTATCTGCTCGATAGTGGTCGAGTCCGGATTTTTTACCCAACCGGCGACGATCGGGAAATTACGCTCGAATTTTTGAGTGCCGGTGATATTTTCGGGGAACTGGCTCTGGTCGATTTCGAAACCCGAGGGGAAGCCGCGGAAACACTCGAACCGTCGCAGCTGACGGTGATTCCCGCTGACTACTTCAGGCGAGTGATGGACGATGACCCACAGCTGTACCAGACCGTTTTCGAATTCATGAACAAGCGCCGCTGGCGGATCCAGAACCGTCTGAAAACACTGGCCTACGAAGACGCCCGGAAAAAGGTCATTTACGTACTGCTGGACCTCGGCAGGGGCCTTGGTATGGACGAGCGTCGCCCCGAACCGGCAACGCTTCATTTGACGCACAACGAGATTGCCGAGATGTCCGGTCTGGCCCGACCGACGACGACAAAAATACTCAATCAACTTCAGGACGACGAACTGATTAGCATGGGGAACGGCGAGATCGACCTTGAGGATCCCGTATCCCTCAAAAACGAAATAAACCACCTCGCGTAATCTACGATACAAGGAATACTAATTGAAGTATTGCACCGGTGATTCTTGCTGTTATTGTTAAGTGCCGTACCGATGAGGGGCAGTTTCATTAATTATATTCCGAGGGGATTACCATGACGGAGACAAATTCGGACGATCTGAAGAGCGAACTCGACGAACAGATGGCGTCCGCCGGCATTACTGGTAACAGCAATCAGGAGACGACCGGCGAGACTCAGAAGTTCCTGACATTCATTCTCAAGGACGAGAATTACGGTATTGACATCCTGACCGTCCGGGAAATTATTGGCTATATGGACGTCACCCCCGTTCCCCAGACCCCTGATTTCGTAAAAGGCGTTGTCAACCTCCGGGGAAAAGTCATTCCAGTTATTAACCTCCGGCAGAAGTTCGGCATGGAGGAAATCGAAGTCACCAACGAAACCTGCATCATCGTCGTCGAAGTTGACTTCACCGCCGATGACGAAACGAACACCGTCCAGATGGGCATTGTCGTCGACACCGTCGAGGAAGTTCTCGACATCCCCGTCGACAACATCGATCCAGCCCCGAATTTTGGCGGTGAGATTGACACGGAGTACATCGAGGGAATGGGTAAAGTCGACGAAAATGTGGTCATACTCCTGAACATCGACAAGGTACTGACGGAGGAAGAATTGGTGGCACTCCAGGAAGTCAGTGACGATACTTAACGTCAAATAGAACCCTAAATTAATGTTTCTAATTACCATCGATATCACACGACAATCCTCGGAGGATTTTCGTCATGAACATGAGTATGCAGGGTAAGCTTTATTCGGTTCTGGCAATTTTTATTGCGGTAGGAATCATAATTTCGACGATAGGGATTTACGAACTAAGCAGCGTCAACGCCAACCTGAATGAAATCGTGAACAAGGAAGCGGAGAAAATAAAACTAGGTGCCCGGGTTCAGCAGGAGCTGATCAGCTACGATAACCTCAACAAGAATTTCATCCTGGCCGATACTACCCGGAAGATCGACAACATCAAAAGCAACATGGAAAAAGTCCGGGAGGAAGTAAAAAGTGACATCCAGGAGCTCGAATCCTTGACCACCGGAGAAGGCGTCCAGAAAATCAATAATTTCCGTGATGCCTGGAACAAGTACACGGGTATAGTGGACCGTGTCCAGAACTTGGCCCGGCAGGGGAACGACCAGCAGGCGCAGGAACTGATCCGGGGCGAAGCCGATCAGGCATTCCAGCGGGCCGAGGAGAGAGCGACGGAACTGGTCCGCTTGAACGAGCAGGAGCTGGACGCGGCCAAGAAGAAAAGCGACCAGACCTACCAGACCGCCTGGCTGCTGATGGTCTCAATCAGTCTCATCGGATTACTCGGTGCCGCCGGTCTCGGGTTCTGGATCGTCCGTGGCATTACCAGCACACTCGATCAGATCATCAACGAACTGAGCTCCGGTTCCGAGGAAGTTGCGGCCGCCTCCGAACAGGTCTCCTCGTCGTCGCAGTCCCTGGCCCAGGTCGGCTCGGAGAACGCCTCGGCCGTCGAGGAGACGACGTCCTCCCTCGAAGAGCTAACGGCCATGGTCCAGCAGAACACCGACAACGCCAACCAGGCCAATCAGATGGCCAAGCAGGCCCGTGAAGAAGGACGAGAAGGTCAGCAGAACATGGAACGGGTCGAGGAGGCCATGGACAACATCAACGAAAGTTCACAGGAAGTCGCGAACATCATCGACGTGATTGAGGAAATTGCCTTCCAGACAAACATCCTTGCACTCAATGCCGCGGTTGAAGCTGCACGAGCGGGTGAACACGGTGAAGGTTTTGCCGTTGTCGCCGAGGAAGTCCGTAACCTGGCTCAACGCAGTGCCGAGGCCGCCAACGAAACGAGTGAACTGATCGAGGACGCCGTCGAGGCCGCCGAAAATGGGTCGGAGGTCGTCGACGACGCCGCCGATTCACTGGAGGCAATCGTCGGCAACACCAATGAAATTGCCGATATTCTGGACGAAGTTGCCAACGCAAGCAACGAGCAATCCCAGGGGATCGAACAGATTAACGAAGCAATGAAGGAAATCGATCAGGGGACCCAGGAGATTGCCTCCAACGCCGAGGAAGCGTCCTCGGCCTCCGAGGAACTCTCCGCCCAGGCAATCACCCTTCAGGAAAACGTTGCGGAGATGATAAGTCTCGTCGAGGGCCGGGAGGCCGATGACGTGGCCGACATCGACCAGGTCCAGACCGGCAACGGTCGCCAGCGAGGACAGTCAACACAAACGGCTGGGACCGCAACAAACGGAGGAAGCGTCGGTACGGGTGGAAGTTCCGATGACCCCGATGACGTGATTCCGATGGACGACGATGAGGATTTCGAGGAGTTTTAATGCTATACTGGTTTCTCAGTTCAGTCCTCAGGGGGGGATTGATTAATTCGAATAGGTCCTGGCTTCAAGACGTTTACTTCCAACTCGAGTTCTGGTGACGACCTTTGGCATCGCAAAAACAACTGGAAATTAGTTCCGACGAATTTCGTAAAATATCCGAGTTGATCTACAAACACGCAGGCATCCGTCTGAAGGACACGAAGAAGAGTCTCGTCAAGTCTCGCCTCAAAAAGCGGGTCCGTGACCTGGGTCTGAGCAGTTTCCAGGAGTATTACGACCGGGTTACGGGTGACCGGACCGGTCAGGAACTTTCCTTCCTCCTTCAGGCCATCTCAACCAACGTTACGTCCTTCTTCCGGGAACAGAAACACTTCGATTTCATGGAGTCCCAGGTTGTTCCCGAAATGGTCGAGAAGTACAACACCTCCTCCGACCGGACTTACATTCACCTCTGGAGTTCAGCCTGTTCCACGGGACAGGAACCCTACACAATGGCAATATCGTTGCTTGAATCCCTCCCGGATCCGGATAATTTTCGCACGAAAATCCTCGGAACCGATATATCCCCTGAAGCGCTGCGGTCGGCCAAAAAGGGTATTTATCGGATGAAAGACGTCGAGGACGTGGATCGGATGATTCAAAACCGGTACTTCGATACTGTCGAGCACGAGGGACAAAAGAAAGTCCGGGTCAAGGACAAAGTCCGGGAGATGGTTAAATTCGGCCGGCTTAACCTGAATAACGGTGAATTTCCCTTCTCGAAGAAGTTTGACGTTATCTTCTGCCGAAACGTGACAATTTATTTTGACAAACCCGTCGTACAGACATTGATCAACCGCTTTGAGCGATACCTCAAGGACGGCGGCTACCTCTTCATGGGGCACTCGGAGAGCCTTGCCGGTATTGACCACGATCTGGAATTCGTACAGGCCACAATTTACCGGAAGTAAATCGGGTAGAATTTCAGTTCAGCACTGTCTTCAGCTGTGATAGCAACAGCCGGTTTTCGCCGGTTGAACGCATAGGACCGACATACCAAACTGGATCGATTTCAATGGGGAAGCTACCCACTCGAACCATCAAACCCGGCGAACTTCACGTCAGTGAAACCCCCTGCCGTATTAAAACCCTGCTCGGGTCATGCGTGAGTGTAACCGTTCATAATACGAAGTCGGGTTTCGGGGGGATGAACCACTTCATGCTGCCGGAGTACATACCGTCCCGTGCCAACGGCGACAATGACTTCCGCTTCGGGGATCGATCAATTCGCTGGATGCTTGACCGCATGCTCGAGTACGACGACAACATAAGCAACCTGGACGTGAAGTTGTTTGGTGGTGGTCGTGTTGTTGCGGCGCTTGCGCGTTCCGGGATCGGCCAAAAAAATATAAACGTTGCCCTGGACGTCCTTGACGACTACGGACTCGAGCCGTCCAAACGGCTCGTGAGCCAATCCCACGGGCTTAAGTTGGATTTCAACACTCGTACCAATACGGTCAGAGTTCAACTAATACAGCAGTCGGACGAGTCTATCGATGAATCGACCCGTCGGGAACTCAAGGAGAACAAGAACCGGGTCTCGGATATTCTGTCCGGAGAGGATGACGGTGAGACCATTGATTTTCTTTCAGGCGAATAACGTCCTTACTGACGGTCGGAGTCGGGATACAGTCGGTGTTAAAGGCTATGATCACCCGTGAAAACACGAGTGCTAGTCGTTGACGATTCATCCCTTGCCCGGAAGATGATCAGCCGGGAGTTATCGAAGGATCCCTCCATCGAGGTTATTGAGACCGCTCCGGACGCCTACGTCGCCCGGGACTTGATCGTGGAGAAGGAACCCGACGTCATTACGCTTGACATTGAAATGCCAAAAATGGACGGACTGACCTTTCTGAAAAAAATTATGAATCATAATCCGCTCCCGGTTGTCGTGGTTAGTTCCCTGTCACAGGATGGCAGCGACGCCGCCATGGAGGCGGTAAATTCCGGTGCGGTCGACGTGGTCGGTAAGCCGGGCAACGAGTTCGGTAAGGAAATGAAGGACCTTTCCGTTGACCTCCGGGAAAAAGTCAAATTGGCCGCACGGGTGGATATCACCCGTTACCAGCGTATTTTTAAACAGAACGAAGAGTCCGCAAACGGCTCCGCCGTGGAATCGACGCTGAGTGAGGTTCAGACCACGGAGAAAATGGTCGCCATTGGCTCATCCACCGGGGGCGTCCAGGCACTGAAACAGGTTATTCCGCGGCTGCCGGCGTCCTCACCGGGAGTTATGATTGCCCAGCATATGCCCTCGGGATTCACGTCGTCCTTCGCCAGTAGCCTCGACGATGCCAGTAACATGCAGGTGAAGGAGGCCGAGGACAAGGACAGGCTCCGACCGGGGCAGGTCCTTGTGGCCCCGGGGGATTATCACATGGTCCTGGAAAGCAGGGGATCCCAGAAGCGGGCCCGGATTAAGTCCGGTCCCCGTGTCAACAACCAGCGCCCGAGCTGTGACGTTCTGTTCAAGTCCGTTGCGAAGGAGGCCGGGGTCAATGCCGTGGGGGTTATCATGACCGGAATGGGATCCGATGGTGTGAAGGGACTCCGGACGATGAAGGAGGCCGGTGCCCACACAATCGGGCAGGACGAGGAAACCTCAACCGTCTACGGCATGCCCAAGGAAGCTTACGAGTCCGGGGCGGTGGAACAGCAGGTGTCCCTTGGCGGTATCCCTTCAGCGATTATGCGTAAACTTAAAGGTTAAGGTTTATAATTCCGTCGGGAATCCTGATTGTTTCAACTGAAATATTTCCGGGCAGGTTTGACGGGGAACTTGTTGATGTTAGCAGTAGAGGGGTAGGTGAGTAATCCTGGTTAGGGTCGGCTGACTTTAATCTGATTGCGTCCCTCTGACTTCGCCTCGTAGAGGGCCTCGTCGGCCCGCTTCAGTAACACTTCCAGGTCATCGTTCTCCGGGTCAGTTAGTGTAATCCCAAAACTACCGGTGACCGTGAAGGATTCACCACTCTCGGCGGTGTGGTTGGTTTGTTCGAGCTGCGTCCGGATGCGCTCCGCCAGTTCGGTCCCCTCTTGAAGGCTTGATTGCTTCAGGTAGATGCCAAATTCCTCACCGCCGTAGCGCCCGATTAAATCCTCCTCACGGGTCTCCTCGTCGATGATCGTTCCAACCGTCTCCAGGACACGGTCCCCCGTGACGTGGCCGAATTCATCGTTGATGTCCTTGAAATGGTCGAGGTCAATGAGTATGAGCGTCCCCTGGGACCTGGATTGTTTGAACAGATCCTGGATCGCGTTGAGCAGAGTACCCCGGTTGAAGAGACCCGTCAGTTCATCGTAATTTGCCTTAATTTCAAGTGCCTGCTCCATTTCGATCAGGTCGGTGATATCCTGCTGGATGCCGACGAAGTGAGTTAATTTACCATCGTCGTTTTGCACCGGATGAATGGACAAATGGTTCCAGAACATTTCCCCGGACTTCCTGTAATTTCTAAGCCGAAGGGAAATTGACTCCCGGTTTTTTATGGCCCTCCGGATCTTCTCGAGTTTCTCCTCGGATGTTTCCTGCCCCTGTAGAAATCGACAGTTTCGTCCGAGAGCATCCTCCTCGGAATATCCGGTAATGGTCTCGAAACCGGTGTTGACGTAGACGATGGGATTATCCGGCCGGGTGGGATCCGTAATGGTAATGCCTTCCTTAATGGAGGAGAGGGAGCGTTCCTTGACCCTCAAGTCCTCGTTACGCTCCTGGAGTTTGTTTTTGGTCAGTCGAAGTTCCATCTGGGAGAATGCTTCCTCCGCCAATGCCTCAAGTTGACTGATTTCGGATTCGGTTAACTCACGGGGTTCCGTGTCGATTAAGCAGAACGTTCCCAGAGCATGACCGCTGTCAGTCATCATTGGTGCTCCAGCGTAGAAGCGAATGTTCATCTCTCCGGTTACCAGTTCATTGTCGGTGAAGCGATCGTCCTCACTGGCGTCCTCGACGACAAGCGTCTCCTGTTTGGCGACTGGATAGTTACAGAAGGCAAGCTCCCGGTCCGTCTGACGTTCGTCCACACCAATGCAGGACTTCCACCACTGTCGGTCATCGTCAATCAGTGAGACCAGTGCGATGGGAACGTCAAAGATATCGACGGCCAGGTTCGTGAGTCGATCGAAGGATTCCTCGGGGGGTGTATCGAGGATCTGAAACCGGTTCAATTCCTCGAGTCGTTCCTCTTCGTTGTCAGGGACCGGAAAGCTCTCCGATTTTGTTGGCATTAACATAGCCCCATGATGATGAATTCAGGGAATGTTACGCAAATCAAGTATCGGTCGATCAGTATACTAAACTTGTTAACAGGATCGAATATTGCTTATGCCAGCAAAGGGACGTCCCCCTCAGAACATCGGACAGCTCTTCGGTTTGGGGGAGTTGAGTGACGTTAGTGTCTCGAGTGTACGGTTCATTTTTTGTTTCTGGTGCTTGAGAAGTTCCTCCCGCGGGAACTCCATTAGAGATGATTTACCGGAATCAAACAGGCGCCAGAACGTTTCGTCGGAGGGCTCGACGTCGAAGAACGCCGTCAGGTTGGTCAGGTCAACTATCCGGGGAGGCGCGTAATAATTGACCCCCGGAGGGCCTTCTCGAGTCCAGTGGGACCAGAAGTAGAAGAGCTTTCGTTTGTCCCCGAGCGGGATTTCCGCCGTGTAAAGTGGGTCATTTTCGGGAAGTACTCGAAGCTTCATTCCAACGGATTTTGCCCCGTCCTCCGGGGCAAGCACCCGGTCGTAACCGGCGTCCAGGTAAGGCGTTGGACCCCGTCCGTAAACCCAGGCCAGGTTCCGAGGGTTTCCAACAGTTCTAACGGTTCGAGTCCGTTTCCGTTTGGAGAGTAAATACGGCTCGTTTGACATCGACGCGTAGGAGATATTAATACGAGTGGTTTCAGGCCACCTGAAATCATGCCGGCGCCAGAGTGTGCGGTGGTAGTTGTGCTGGGCCAGCACAATACCGAGCGGGACGCAGCGTTTTGCGTCCAGAACAACGTACACGGACCCGTGGATGTCCAGTTCGTGCCAGGCGTACGAATTTCCAAGAAGACTTCCGCCGTAACATTTGAGACGATTCATTTCGTAGGGCAGACCGCTATAAGGGAAAACAGCGGTGTACTTCAGGAAGAGAAGGGGACGGGGGGAACCGGCCACAACGGTGGTGTCCCTGTAGGCTCTGCCGTAGTAGGTGGGCGTGTGTGGTTTGCTTGATTCTCCTCTCACTTTGTAAGCGGGAATTTGATAGTCAATGTAAAACCCCTCATGATCCTTGATGTTTCGAAGCCGATTCCGGTCTGGGGCTTCCTCCACAATTCCACGTTTGTCGTGTTTCAGAACCGAGTGGGAAAGGTAGTCCCGGTAAAAGGCCATCGGACGGTACCCGGCTGGATCAACGTATACCGTCGGCTTGAAGCGTTGTAACAGATTCCGGACGGATGAGTCGGTTATCAACCGGTGGTTTGGCCTGGCTGTGTTCACGGCCTCAACGAAGGATGTGTCAGTGATTCCCTCCGCGGGAACGCAAACCAGCAGGGTAATTATCATTACCAAAATTACACCAGGCGACGACCATTGCCCGAAAATAGCTCGACCGGCGAAGACTATTCCGTAGAAACCTACGATGATTCGAGGCTCCCGTGATTCCTGGTTAGGTTGTAATCGGATTGTGAAGCATCCCGCTCAAGATCGGATGTCATGATTTCGTTGGCAGGTTTGACCACAAAGTGCTCACCTTACGAATACTAAAGTTATTCGTGTCGGAGGCAACAGAACAATGATTTCATGCCGATGAAATGTCGTCATTATTACACGAGTGAGATCTTTTTTGTTTTGGTGGCAGCCCACTGAGGAACATTGTCCTTTCGAATGGCTGTAGTAGCATTAAGAATTAACTTGATCTACGGCCTCGGTTGGTTTCTTAACATCAAACACATGTGATGGGTAACCGTTTCCACAAGGCCATTTTGGTTTTTGGGAATCCAGTACTTTTTCAGTGAGATGAAACGTCCGACAGGACTCCGACCGATCATCCATGATTGCTTTTGGATTTACTACAAATGCCGAAAAATTGTGGGAGACCTCAGGAGGTTGAACTCCAGTGACGACTGTTGATTTTTACTTTGATTTCTCAAGTCCCAACGCTTATTTTGCGGCCGTGCAGTTGAAACGCATTACAAAGAAGGAGAAGGGAATATCGGTGGACTGGAAGCCGGTCTTCCTGGGAGGGATCATGAAAAATCTCGAGACAACCCCACCGGCGATGCAAAACGAATTGAAGGCGAATTACCTCCTCGAGGATCTCAAACGATGGGGGAAGGAGTACGAAATCCCCTTCAACTTTCCGAGTGATTTTCCGGTCAACTCCCTTGAGGCATTGAGGGCTTTCCTTGTGCTGGGGAAGACCTCGTCGGTGAACGCAGTACCGTTTGCCCGGAGAGTTTTCGAACGGGCATGGGTCGATGACACCGACGTATCCCGGCTGGACGTTCTTCGGGAGTGTCTGCCCAATGACGTAAAACCCGAATTCACCATCGAGGACGAGATAAAACGGGACGATATAAAGGACGAACTCAAGCAAAGGACTGACGATGCCATGGACCGGGGCGTCTTCGGCTGTCCGACATTTTTCGTGGACGATGAGATGTTCTGGGGGAAGGATCGCCTGGGTTTTGTCAAACGTCGTCTGGGCGTCGAGTGACAATTCGTGGTGGGACTTAACCAGATTGCCAGTGGTTCCCTGCTGTTCCTGGGAATCCTCGATGGACTCCTTGCGTTCTGTGTCTTCTTTCGTCCCACTGATTTCCACCGCTGGTTCTTCGGTCGTCCTCCGGAGGGTTCCGGAGTTCTGCTTACGCGCACCGGAGGAATCTGGCTAACGTTCTCCGTCCTTCAGCTTACCGCTTTCTTTCTCTGGAACGATAACCCTTTCTGGCTGCTTCTCGTAACGGGCGTACGCCTCTCGGAATGGTGCGCCGACTGGTTGCTCTTACTGACCGAGCAACGGTTCACGATCCTGGGATCAATGGGTTTCCTGTTGTCGTCCCCCTTCACGATCTCCTTCGCGCTCCTCTTCTACGGCACTTTCGCCCACACTCAGGTTATTACTGCCAGTCAATTTTCAATTGGTGGGTTCTCGCCGCTCCCCTGGGTATTAGACGGCCTCCTGGTTGGACTTTCGCTGGTGGACCTGGTCCTGGCTTACCTGGCACTTTTTGATCACGAACAGTGGCTGGAATGGTTCCACTCAAGCGATAAGCAGATTGACCGGGAATGGTTAACCCGAACTGGAGGAGTCTGGCTTGGTTTTGCCGTCCTACAACTTGTGGCACTGGGTTTATGGCGATCATACCCGGCGCTTCTGATAATCATTGGTGGGGTGAGATTGACTGAGTCACTCGCCGACTGGATCTATCTATCCGTCCTTGAACGGACAAAGACCGTTGTTGCGGTATGCCTTTGCCTCTCTCCGCCCGCAAATATTGCACTTGCCTACGTCTTTTACCAGGGCTATTTCACCATCCAGGTGTTTTAAACGATTTCATCAGTGCCGACGAAACGCTTGCACCTGGCGATGGATCTGACCGACACCACAAACAGCGTCTTTCGAGAAACTCCACCCGCCGAGTCATACCCCACGAAAAACGCTGATGTCAGGGGGTTGGAGAATCAATCGACTCTGGAATTTTAAACGGTGAAGTCGGTGCCATGGTCAGGGTTCGAGAGGGGTTTATTCTCCGGATTTCAAAGGACGGATAAATTCCCTTTTATGCGTTTCGTATTTAGTCCGGTGTCCTAATCGGAATTTTCCTGTTAAATCGACTCACTGACGTTTCTGGGGCATCCAGTTCGGACTGTAAATTAATGGCTTTTTCTGTAACCCTTGTTCAAGGATGGCCAACTCTTTTTCGGGAGGACAATAGCTTGGTTTGCTTCGTGACCGTTAGGTGGGATGGTCTGATATGAAGGCGCTGGTAACAGGTGGTGGCGGTTTCATAGGAAGTCACGTGGTTCGATCACTACTCGAGGACGGGCATTCGGTCCGTGTGCTTCATCTACCCGATGAGGATGTCTCACACCTTGAGGGGTCGGATTCGGTGAGTTTCGAAACCGGAGACACCCGGGACGCCGATAGGATGCGAGAAGTCGTTGACGGGTGTGACTGGGTGTTTCACCTTGCGGCCCTATATAGGATCTGGATGCCCGACCCCGATCCAATCTATCAGGTTAACGTCGAAGGAACCCGTAACGTGATGAATGCCTCGATCGACGCCGGCGTGGAACGAATAATCTATACGAGTTCGCTGGTCGTTTACCAACCGGTTGAGGGCGTACCGATTACGGAGGAACGACCGCTCCGTGATTACGACGGAACCGATGACTACACCAGGTCCAAACTTCAGGCGCATCAGCTTGTGCAGGAGTACGTCGAGGACGGACACGATATAGTTATCACCGCCCCAACCCTTCCAATCGGTCCGGGGGATTTCGGACCGACTCCAACGGGCCGTATCCTTCTTTCAACTATACGTAACCCCATCGCCGTTACCCTCGACACCGATGCAAACTGTGGTGACGTCCGGGACATCGCCAGGGGACACGTTCTGGCGGCCGAGAAGGGGAAAAGTGGTGAGTCCTACCTGCTTGGGGGGCAAAACACGAGCATGAAGGAACTGGCGAGACTCGTCCAGGAGGTTACCGGGACGTCCAAACCGGTTGTCTCACCGCCCCCCTTTGTCACGAAGGCGATGGCCAATCTGCTGGAACTTTACTCGGACTGGGTCAGCGGGGAACCACCCGACTTTACACCGGCCGCAATAGAGGTTGCTCAGATGGGTTTCGACGCCGATTGTACGAAGGCCAAGACCGAATTAGGGTTACCCGAACGGGCTCACGGAGAATCGGTGAAGGACGCGCTGGAGTGGTTTAAGGCCAACGGATACGTTGACTATTGAACTGACGGCCAATACTCCGACGCAAAGCCCTTTAGTTTAAATCCGTTCTTGCGTTCATGTGCCAGGGATCCCCAAACACCCACCATAATCAGTATCCCCCCCACCTATCCTTTCTTCTTGTCAGATCTTTTTGACCATGTTTTATAACCACGGAGTCTGTTGATTAACAATTGAATATTTAATGACGATTAGGATGAAAAATGACTGTGTATAAACTTTTTTTGCTTGAATTTTTAACCTCCTTGGCTTATTAATAGATTGAACATTCTTAACTCACGTCTCGGGAGGTTTTTACAATGGATCAGGGTGAATTGCAGTTGAGAAAGTCGGATGCTATGAGAAACATGACCGCTGACGACCTGGACAAGGACGACGAGGTGGAACTTTATTCGGAGTACTACAACCAGGCGTTTACGGTGAAAATAACGCACAAACACGGTGAGGAACTCGGTGGAGACATTGTTGACACCATGGTAGATGATCCGATGCTGGGCGAGAGGGATATCATTCATTTTCGTCCCAGTCACATACAGGAGATTCACTGAGGACCTGTCCATTTAGGACCCAGGTGGACTCGATACCCCGGCGCGTTTGACACGGCCGGGCACAGGCCTGAGGGTTTTATCCCTGGCTACTGCCTGTGGGTCGAGTGGCTGATTTTCTCAGGGAATCCCAGGGGTAGATCGTGTTCGGAAACGGAATTCGTACAATTCAGGGTGGGGTATATCCATCCAAAATGGCGTAAATCGTTTGAGTCTTTCTCCTTTACCGCGTACCGTTTCCAATCACCGTCAACTGTCTATAGTGAGTATAAAACTCTTGGTGCCACCGTTACTTGAACTTTAAGGCTCTGTCGAGAAAAGCTTTCAGTTATCGGCCGGTTTTCCTATACTTTTCGTACTTTATCTCTCACCGCCCGAAGCCAGTTTTGGTCATTTCTTTTCCGAAGGATGGCTCAAACGATAACTTTTCCCAATAGGACAGAATGCAATGGATGGTAACTCCCGACTGCAGTCCGAAATTGAACGACGTCGTACAACGGCTATTATTGCCCACCCGGACGCGGGTAAGACAACGTTAACCGAAAAAATGCTCCTGTACGGTGGGGCAATCCACAAGGCCGGCTCGATCAAGGCCCGTAAGGCCGACCGTCACGCCACGTCGGACTGGATGGACCTGGAGCAGGAACGTGGGATATCGATTACGTCAAGTATCATGCAGTTCTCCTACAACGAGAAGTTCATTAATCTCCTTGATACTCCCGGCCACGCGGACTTCAGTGCCGACACTTACCGAACACTGGTCGCCGCCGATAGTGCCATTGTGCTCATTGACGGGACCAGCGGCGTCGAGAAACAGACTCGAAAACTCTTTGACTTCTCCAGGAAACACGAAATTCCCTTTCTCGTCTTCGTCAACAAAATGGACCGTTTCACCCAGGACCCCTTGACCCTGCAGGACGAACTGGAGGATGAACTGGGCGTTAACCTCGTACCTTTCAACTGGCCCATCGGACGGGGCCGGGACTTCCTGGGGGTTTACGATCTAATCGAGGATACGGCCTGTCTTTACGAATCAA
>JBDGPI010000057.1:0-949 GCA_042219765.1 Salsurabacterium abyssinicum (SeqCode) | reverse complement strand
TCGGGTCGGCTCAGGAACGCAATGAGTCCGGACCAGCACGCCGAACTTGTAGAGGAAATCGAATTACTTCGGACCGCCGGAAGTAGCTTTGACCAGGAGGAGTTTCTCAAGGGCCGTCAGGTACCACTTTTCTTTGGGAGCGCCCAGACGAATTTCGGGGTTGACGTTTTTCTGAACCACTTCGTTGATATCGTGCCTCCCCCCACGGAACGTGGCACGATTGAGCCCGATATTACGGACTTCAGTGGTTATATATTCAAAATTCAGGCAAACATGGATCCGAATCACCGGGACCGTATTGCCTTTATGCGCATTTGCAGCGGAAAGTACGAAAAGGACATGAAAGCCGATCTTGTTCGGACCGGTGAAACGATAAAGCTCTCGCAAACTCGGCAGTTCATGGGACAGGATCGAGAAATCGTGGAGGAAGCGTATCCGGGTGATGTCGTGGGACTGTACGACACCGGGCAGTTCCGTATTGGGGACACCATCACCGAGGGACTGGACGTTCGCTTTGACGAGGTACCCCGGTTCAGCCCCGAGCACTTTGCCCGGATAAAAGTCAAGGATGCCTTCAAGCGCAAACACCTTCAGAAAGGACTTGACGAACTGTCGGAGGAAGGGGCCATCCAGATTTTTAAACCCTGGGGACACGGCGATCAGCAGCCGATCGTCGGAGTCGTGGGGATACTGCAATTCGAAGTCCTGGAGTACCGTCTCAAGGAGGAGTACAACGTCGACGTGCGTCTTGAGAAGCTCCCCTACGAAGTAGCTCGCTGGATCCGGGGCGATAATCTGGACCTGGACGAGCTATCCCGCGGCAGCTACCGGAAATTACTGGAGGATGAGTTTGGTTCCCCGTTATTGCTGTTCAAATCCGACGTTACGCTCAGGCGGGAGTTACCATCCATTGCATTCTGTCCTATTGGGAAAAGTTATCGTTTGAGCC
>JBDGPI010000056.1:74002-77120 GCA_042219765.1 Salsurabacterium abyssinicum (SeqCode) | reverse complement strand
CACGTTGTTGCTGCAGACGACCCAGGACCTTTTCCATTTGGAGAAATTTGCGCTCAAGCCGGGTTTTCTTGCGCTCGACCCGGTCTTTCTGCCGTTCAATTCGGTCGTTCAGGTTGTTGATTCGCTCGTCAATTCCATCAATACGACCGGATATCACACCGCTGCTACCCGTAACATCCTCGAGGTACTTGTCGAGTTGAACTCCGGCACCATCCTGATTTCCTCCTTTATCCGAATCTCCCTTGACGGCCGTAAAGAGCTGACGGACCTGCTTGGTGTTGTTCTCCAGGGCGTCCTTAAATTCACTCTTATCGAATTTAAGGGTCCCCGTGTTCTTATTGGACGACGTAATCGGATCGACGAGTTCGATACCGACATCCGAAAGGCTTTCGATTTCGTTGCCGGCCGTTACGGCGTCATCGTACCGTTTGGTAACAATATCGGTAATACGGTTCGAAATGGTCTGGGTTGTGAGATCCCCGACGAACACACCCGATTTATTCTGACTCGAGTCATCCGGCGAGTCCGGGGCCTGTTCCTTGCTGTTGGAGTTGATGAATTTTATGACCTCGTTGAATTTTTCGACGAAACTATTGACGTCCTTCGTTATTGCTTCCTTGTCATCTTCAACCGTTACCTCTTCACCGGACCCGGTATCCTTGAGGTCCAGCTGAATCCCATCGACGGTCACAGTGTTATCGGAGTCGGATATAGTATCGCCATCAAACACAATTTCCGAGTCGGTGCCGGCATCCTCAACCTGAGCAGTCTGAGAATTTGTTTCGTTACCGGACTCCCGGAGGTTTAGGACGTTGGCCAGTTCGCCATCCGTATCTTCAACGTCAATGGTCCCCTGACCCGTGTTTTCCGTCTTCAGAGTTATTTTATCCGTTGACGAGTTATAGTTGGCAGTAACACCTTCAACGTTGTCGTCAATTTTCGTTACTAACTCATTGATGTTACTGGCCGCGTCCGTGGAAGTATCCTTGTCCCAGTCAATTGTTGTGTTATTGATTTTTATCGTTCCGTCACTTTGACCCAATTTGGAGGTAAAGAGACTATCGGTACTGAAAGTTTTGCTGGGATCAATGCTGACGAGATTTTCGCCAAAATCGGATTGTCTCTGATCGTAAATATGCTCGGTCCCATCGTCGCTATTCATGCCGATTTTCTGGAAGAAATTCGATGTGTTTATCGAATCAGGGTTATCTTGTAGCTTTACAGCATCCGGACTATTAGCGTCCTCGGTATCGTCCGTGTTAAGAATGGAAAATTTATCCCTGGATTCGTCATAGTTCATTTCAACGGCCCAGTCACCGGGAGAAAGACCATTAGCAGTTGTTGTAACCCCCGCCATGGAATCATCAAAATTGTTAATCGCATTCATTAGATCGTCGAAAGTCTTTCCATTATCCTGCAGGGTATCAAGATCTATCTCAATAACGTTATGTGTACCTGCCCCCGTATCATCTTCCTGACGAATCCGAATATCAACATTGCCAGCCCCATTCGTGTCCACACTTTTAGAGAGATCGTCAAGGAAGTCGGTTGAGGTATCCAGGGTTCCGCTACCTTCAACCTGTTCGAAATCACTCAGCGAGGTTTCCCCATCGGTAGTAGCCATCATCTGGTCATTAATAAATGTTCCACTGGTCACTTCGGCTTTCGTGGCCAATTGATTAACACTGACATCATAGGTTCCCGGCTCGGCAACGTCGGGATCAGCAATCGATGCCGTAAACACGTCCGTGTTGCTGCTGCTTGCCTTCTTTTGTTTGAAAGTGTTTAACTCGGTAAGGACGTTGGAGGCATCCTGGAGAGTACCGGTCTTGGAGTTAAGGGTTTTAAACTTATCCTGAACGTTTTCGTTTTCACTGATGTCCTGGCGGTATCGGCGTATAGGCCGACGCTCGACAGCAAGAAGCTTGCTAATGATTCTGTCGGTATTCAGACCGGAATTGAAACCGCTAAAACTAACTGACATGGTTGTAACCTCCGTGTGGTTTGTAATCCCTGAGCACTGGCTTGGCGGGCGAACCCGTCCTCATGACCAATTCGACTCCGCACTAACCTCATCATCGACAGGCAACAGGAAAGACTTAAATGTTTTCTGGAAACCTAATTTAAGTCGAACGGAAGGAGACAAGACGGAGGTCATCAAAATTAAACGACCTTCTTGATGGGGTGTAAATGTTGCCATCTCGATAACCTCCGTGACGCTGTTAAAGATCAATGAGGATCCTTCCTCATTCACTGACTAATATACACTAACGACAGGTTTAATGCAAATGTGAGCCCTCTCACAGCCCGTTTGTGGAGACTCCGAAGTCTGAAACCACCATGGACTTTAACTATCTTGGCTGTAGGTAACCTCCGAAATTCACGAACTACAACTGACCAACTTGAGTTCAAGATTGGAGCAATCCAGTCTCCCCCGGAACCTCGAACTGTGGAATAGAGCCATGGCTTTTTTGGTTTTAATAGTTGGAAGGGAATTAATCCATAGGCGAGGGATTGCGTATGCCGGTCAATAATCTTGACGCATATGGTTACAGTAACGCAGCCGCTTTTCGAACGAATCGAGATGAACAAGCCACTGAAGACCGTTCAACTCTTCTGTCTGGCCTCAATCAACAGTCAAGCGCTGCCTCCGAGAGCACTGACACAGCTGGAGGAAATCGCCGGACTGTAAGCAGATTGCTGAACTTTGCTGAAAGCAATGAACCGGAGGACAACCTCACGAGGGAAAATGCACCAGACGGGACCGGCAGCCTGATCGATATTTTCGCTTAGAGCCCCCCAACCCCTTCTAAAACGTCAGGGAACCGTTCCGGAACAATTGCGTCTGAGTGCCCTTGATTCGACCCTTTTCGGTAAGAGAAACCATTAATAAAAATTATGCATATCGAGGTGCTTCAGGTGTTACCGCCTCGGATGATAAGTTCCTCCCGTTCCGGACCGATGGAAACATAATCCACTGGTACGTCAACGAAGTCCTCAACGAAGGTAACGTAATCCTGCGCGGCCTTCGGTAATTCGGACCATTTACGGCAATCCTGAATGTCCTGATCCCAGCCCGGCAGGGGCTCGTAGACGGGATCGACGTGCTCGAGGCGGT
>JBDGPI010000056.1:71783-73992 GCA_042219765.1 Salsurabacterium abyssinicum (SeqCode) | reverse complement strand
AGTGTACGGCAATATCCTCGGGCCCTCCGTTTAGACCCTCGTGATCCACCGTAACGTTGATTTCCTCCAATCCACTCAGCACGTCCAGTTTTGTGATTGCAAGCTGTGTGAAACCGTTCACACGGCAGGCGTACTTGAGCAGGGGTAAATCAAGCCAGCCACAGCGGCGCGGGCGCCCAGTGGTTGCACCGTACTCCCCTCCCTGCTCACGCAACCATTCTCCCGTCTCACCGTTGAGTTCCGCCGGGAACGGACCTTTCCCAACGCGGGTAAGGTAGGCCTTTGTCACACCAACAACGGAATTGATGTTGTGGCCGGGAAAACCCGTTCCCGTGACAATGCCTCCAACGGAGGAGTTCGATGATGTCACGAAGGGATACGACCCAAAATCAATGTCGAGCAGGGTCCCCTGGGCTCCCTCGAAAAGAATAGTTTGACCGGAGTGGTAGGCGGATTCAAGTTCGGCCGCACCATCAACAATCAAGGGCTTGAGATCCTCGTAGTATTCAAGGTATTCCTCGGCCAGTTCACGGCCGTTACTCGAGGAGTAGTCCCCCCAGCCACTGCCTAACCGATCGACCTTCCGTTGACAGTGTTCGATCACGGTTTCTGGGCTTTCAAAGTCAATCAGGCGCAGTCCCTGGCGTCGAACTTTATCCTCGTAAGCCGGTCCGATACCTTTCTGGGTGGTGCCAATTTTTTCGTCCCCGAGTTCTTCCTCGGACTTGGAATCGAGGAACTGGTGGTAGGGAAACAGGACGTGAGCGCGGCATGAAAGCCTCAAACGTTCCCTGACGTTGACTCCCGCCTCGCGCAACGTTTCCATTTCCTCCATGAGTTCCCGGAGGTTCACAACCATGCCGGATCCAATAAGGCAGGTAGCTCCCTGGTGCAGGATCCCGGACGGAATCAGGTGAAGAACAAACTTCTCACCATCGACGATAACGGTATGTCCGGCATTGTTACCGCCCTGGTAGCGCACGACCCAGTCGGCGTCCTCGGCAAATCGATCGGCGAGTTTCCCCTTGCCCTCGTCGCCCCACTGGGCTCCAATTATGGCTTCAACCTGGTTCATAATAGTTGACCTCTGTTGGGAGTTGATGTTTTAGATTCGCGCATTGACTTAATCAAGTTCACTTATTTCACCGGAGGCGTCCATGAGGTATCCGTCGTCGGATTCGGCCGGTTCGTCGTAAATCACCGAAACCGCGTACTCCTGCCGGAGCTCCCTGAGCTCGCTGCGGGCCTCAGGAGTTGGCCGTGGGCACCAGACAGTACGAGTATTTTTGGTCTGATCGGAACTTTCCAGAACGGGAAGCACCCTATCGAGTTCAATGGCAAATCCCGTGGCGGGGACGGAGGCTCCGTAATTGGCGTAAAGCTGGTCGTAGCGCCCGCCACCGACTATCGGTTTGCCAATTCCCGGTAACAGGGCCTCAAAGACGATTCCAGTGTAATAATCAAGGTCCCGCACAACACCAAAATCAAGACTGATCAGGTCCCCGAAACCGGCCGTCTCCAGCTGATCGTAAACCCGCTGCAGGTGATTCAATGCATCGAGGGTCTCCCCGGGGACGTTCGAGAAGCGTTCAATTTCATCAAAAATATCCTCATCCCCGAACAGTGTGGGAAGCTCGAGAAGAATTTCCTTGCGGTGATCGTCCATGTTGATGTCCTCGAGGAGGTCCTCGAGCCCACTGACGTTCTTACGGTGAATCCTCTGGCGCAGGAGCCGACTGTGCCGGTCCGAAAGCTGTGTCCCGTTGATCAGTCCCTTGTAAATCTGGACGTGACCGAGATCAACAACAATGTTCTCCAGTCCGAACTGATTTAGTTGTTCGAACATAAAGATCAACAGTTCAACGTCCGATCGGTACCGGTTGTCCGAAACGATCTCGGCACCGAACTGGTGAAACTCCCGGAGTTCCCCCCGGCGGAGTTCAAAGGCGCGAAAATTACGACAGGAATAGCAGTAGCGCCCGGTGATTTCCTCCCGGCTGAAGCGACCCGAAAGTATTTTTGCGACCTGAGCCGTTGCATCCGGACGGAGTGCGAGCAACTCCCCCTGGTCGTCGTTAAACTGGTAGGTTCTGTGGGCCAGCGTCTCACTGACACCCCGAGACAGCGACTCGTAATAATCCAGTGTCGGCAGGTCCAGTTCCTCGAAGTTCCAGTCCTCAGCTTCCTCGAACAACGAATCAAGGTACCG
>JBDGPI010000056.1:59659-71773 GCA_042219765.1 Salsurabacterium abyssinicum (SeqCode) | reverse complement strand
GTCCGACTGGCCGGCGAAAGGTATACTCTGACACCGGGAGGCATAAGGGTCGTCTCACGGTTAATCTGCATCGTCTTTCATCGCCTTCATTAACAGAAATAGGCTTTTTGTTGCTTCAGTTGTTCGTCGTAGAGCAAACATAACAGAGCGACGGTCAACCGGACCGAAATTTCCGCTGGGCGGCCGCAACCATTTCTCCCGGTTCAATGTCGTAACCCTGATCGATTAACCCCAGTTCAAAGGTTCCGAGGGCACCAAGTAGGTCAACGTAGTCAACGTGGCCCAGGTGGCCAATCCGTACAAGGGACCCCTTCAGATCCTTCTGTCCCCCCGGAAAAAACGTGCCGTACTCCTCGTGGATGCACCGTCGAAGTTGTTCCGCATCAAGTTCCCCGGGCACTTTCACGGCCGTTCCAACGTTGGACGGAGTTGAGGAGAACACCTGGAGGCCGGCTTCACGAACGGCGTGTCGACAGATCTCTCCCAGAAGTCGATGGCGCTCAAAAACGGACTCAATCCCTTCCTCTTCTATGCAGGCAAGGGATTCACGCAGTGATCGAATCAAGTTCAGGGATGGAGTCCAGGGTGTTTGAAAATCCTCACGAAGTGTATCAACTGCTTCGAGAAGGTCAAAATAGACTGTGGTCGTCTCCCGGCTACGGGCCCTTTTGAGGGCTCGTTCCGAAGCGGACAGAAACGACAGGCCGGGCGGGGTCATGAGTCCTTTCTGGGACCCGGCCACAAAAGCATCAACGTCCCAGTCCTCCGGAAGGAATTCTTCCGCACCAAGGCCGCTAACGGCATCAACAACAAAAAGGGTATCGTCACCAATGACCGCCCCCAGTTCCTGCACGGGATGACGGACCAGGGTTGAGGTTTCGACAAAGGTTCCAAAAACGGCCGTTACGTCAGGATGGCTGGAAAGTTGACTGCTCAATTCGGCGGGATCGGCACATTCCCCCCAATCAACCCGATATCTGATAACCTCGGTTCCCCGTTTCTCCAGAAGGCGGGTCCACCGTTCGCCAAATTTTCCGCTTTCTATAACGAGAGCTTCTTCGTCCGATCCGACAAGATTACTGACGGCCATCTGCATGGCCCCTGTGCCTGAAGCGGCAATGGGGACAACCGGCCAGTCAATCTGGAGAACTCCCTGAAGGACCTCGACGCACTCTCGAATAAGGTTGGAAACTTCAGGGGTTCTGTGATAGGGATTTTCCTCGGCCAGCGTCAATCGGCTCTGTTCGGGGACGGGTGTGGGACCGGGCGCGCGAATACGCTCCTTCATCTTCATGTCAGGACCCTTTCATAACATCCGAAACGGAAGGATCACGCAGGAGGGTGACCCCTGGAGAACGCACTTAAATCAGAGAACGGTAATCCGCTAAGCGCTTTCTTTCTCCTGTTTATCCCCCGGGTAGACTCTCATGGCCTGTTCTTTACCCTTCACGGATTCTTCGGTAATAACACACTCGGTAATTTCGTCGTCCTCGGGAATGTCGTACATGAGGTCGAGCATGACGTCCTCCATAACCGTTCGAAGGCCACGAGCTCCGGTGTCCCGTTCGAGGGCTTCCTTGGCAATCTCATGGAGTGCCTCGTCGGTGAATTTCAGGTTGACGTTCTCCATCTCGAAGAGTCGCTTGTACTGTTTGACGAGGGCGTCCTTGGGTTCCTGAAGAATTTTTACGAGAGCATCCTCGTCAAGCTTGTTCAGGGTAGCCGTTACGGGAATTCTACCGGCAAACTCCGGTATGAAACCGTATTCAAGGAGGTCCTCCGGTTCAAGTTCCTTCAGGATCTCCGTCCGGTCCATGTCTTCCAGGGAGTTGATCTCGGCACCGAAACCGAGTACGTTCTCGTTAAGTCGGCGCTCGATAATATCCTCCAGACCAACAAACGCCCCTCCACAGATGAAGAGGATGTTGTTGGTATCAATTTGAATGTAGTCCTGGTGGGGATGTTTGCGGCCGCCCTGGGGCGGAACGTTGGCCACCGTGCCTTCGATAATCTTTAAGAGGGCCTGTTGTACCCCCTCGCCGCTCACATCACGGGTGATTGAGGGATTATCGGCCTTGCGGGCGATTTTATCAATTTCATCGACGTAAATGATCCCTTTCTCCGCTTCCTGAAAGTCAAAATCGGAGTTCTGAATCAATTGAAGCAGGATGTTCTCGACGTCCTCACCGACGTACCCCGCCTCGGTAAGTGCCGTGGAATCAACGATACAGAACGGAACGTCCAGGATGTCAGCAAGAGTTTTGGCAATGAGTGTCTTACCACACCCGGTCGGTCAAACCATTAAAATGTTGCTTTTTTCGATATCAACGTCGTTTCTCGACTGAACGGGCGAGTAGATACGCTTGTAGTGATTGTAGACGGCAACGGAAATGATTTTCTTGGCATCATTCTGGCCGACCACGTACTCGTCGAGTTCGTCCTCAATTTCGGACGGCTTCGGGAGGGTAAAGTCGTCGTCCTCAAGTTCCTCCGGCATATCCTCCGAAACAATTTCACTACAGACGTCTATGCATTCATCGCAAATGTAAACCCCCGGTCCAGCTACCAGCCGGGCAACGTCATCCTGATCCTTCCCACAGAAAGAACATCGAAGATCCTCGTCTTCATCACCGTAACGAAACATTTAAAACTGACCTCCTGAAAGTCACTACCCGTTGAATTAACCCTCGGCTTCGTCCTCTTCTTCCTTCGGATCTTCCTCGATGTCGGCTTCTTCATCCTCATCGGGAAGGTTCATAGCTTTCTTGCGGCTTTCGAGTACCTCATCGACCAGTCCGTAGTCCACCGCTTCGTCGGCGGACATGAAGTAATCCCGATCAATGTCCTCTCGGATGACGTCCTCGTCCTTGCCAGTGTGAGTGGCGAGGATATCAACAATACGGTCTTTAATTCTGAGCAGCTCTTCCGTCCGAATTTCAACGTCCGTTGCCTGTCCTTGAGCACCACCGAGGGGCTGGTGCACCATGAACCGGGAATTCGTGAGAGCGTAACGGTTCTCCTCGGTCCCGGCAGTCATCAGCAGGGCACCCATGCTGGCAGCCTGACCGATACAGATTGTGTTGATAGTCGGTTTAACGTACTGCATTGTATCATAGATCGCAAGACCCGACGTAACCTCTCCACCGGGGGTGTTGATGTAGAGATAAATATCTCGTTCGGGGTTGTCGGCTTCAAGAAACAGTAACTGCGCGATAATGGCGTTGGCGGACTGAGATTGGACGGGTCCCCCAACGAAAACAATTCGGTCTTTCAGCAGTCGACTGTAAATATCGTACGCTCGTTCGCCCTGCGGCGTCTGCTCAACGACCATAGGTACGGGCACGAAACATCACCTCAAAAAGAATAGACGTCTTACGAATTAATTATAGAATTATTCGGCCGCTTCGGCGGGCTCCGCCTCACTGGCCTCATCGGATTCCGTAGACTCGACTTCTTCTACGTTAGCTTCTTCTATCAGGAAGTCCAAAACTTTATCATCTCGGAGCTGAAAACGCAGGGATTGCTTCTGTTCATCGGGAAGTTCACCAATCTGGCTGGGATCCATTCCAGTCTGTTCGGCAAGATCCTGGAGGTGCTCCTCGAAGTCCTCCTCCGTGACTTCCACGTCTTCGTGTTCGGCAATGGCCTGAAAAAGTAACGTCAGTTTAATGCGACGTTCGGCCTGTGGCCGGGACTCCTCCCTGAGTTCCTCTAAGTCCTTGTCCTGTTCGCGGAGAAACTCGTCGAAGTCCCGCTCCTGTTGCTCGACCTGCCGGCGGTAATCCTCAATGATTTTGTCGACTTCGTCATCAATTAGAGGCTCGGGGATGGCAATATCGTACTCCTCGAGTAAATTCTCGTAAATTTGCTCGGAAAGCTCCTCGCGCCGTTTCTGTTCGTCGGCTTCCGACAGGCGTTCACGAACCTGTTCCCGAAGGTCCTCCGGGGAATCCACATCCATTTCCTCGAGGAATTCCTCGGAGTCAAGGTCGGGTTTTTGTTCCTCCTGGATTTCTTTTACCGTTACGTCGAAGTCGAGGGTCGAACCGGCCAGGTTGTCGTCGACGAAATCCTCCGGGAACGTGGCCTGAATCCGGCGGTTTTCACCCTCGGAAGCACCGACAATACCATCTTCAATATCGGGCAGAAACCGTTCGCTACCAACTTCAATCACCTGGTCGTCGGCGGCAGTACCTTCCATGGGGTTTCCCTGCTGGTCGTAGGCCTGAAAATCAATTTTGACGAAATCGCCTTCCTCAACGGGTCGGGCTATGGGGACGGGTTCGAGGGAGGCCTGCTGGGACCGCATCTGATCCAGCTGTTCTTCGACTTCCTCCTCGCTTACCTCCTGGCTTTCCGCCGTCAGCTCAAAGTTCTTGTACTCCTCCCCTGATACATCAACCGAGGGTTGTACAAGGACGGTGGCCTCCATGTGGAAACCGTCGTCAAAGTTAAAATCTTCAATTTCGGGATTTTTGATCGGCCGTAGGTCGTGTTCCTCGTAGACCTGTCCGCAGGCCCTGGGCACGAGCCGCTCCAGAAGGGCCTGACGAACTTGTTGAGGACGCTGTTTTTCAATGATTGAATCGGGGACTTTCCCCTTGCGAAAGCCGGACACTTCTACTTCCTGTTTCAGTTCGTTAATGGCCTGCTTGCGTTCACTCTCCACGTCCTCCTGTGGAATATCTACGGAAAAGGTGACTTCTCCATCGGAATTTTGATCGACGTCAATCGTCCAATTTTCTTCCGCCACGAATAATCATCCTCACAACACTCAAAATAAGGTCTAAACCTCTACAGATCAGTTCAATTTAAAGATCGTACTCAGTTGAACGTCCAGTTAAAACCCGATACAACCGGATCGACATTAACGATCGGAACGACCAGAAAATTCCCCCGGAAGGATAATCAAACTCCTACGGTGCTATTCCGGGTTTGAACGGAGTTACTTCAGTCCTCCGTTCAGCCAGAAATTGGTGCGAGGGGCGGGAGTCGAACCCGCACGCCGTAAGGCACAGGATCCTAAATCCTGCGCGTCTGCCAGTTCCGCCACCCTCGCAGTTTGCAATTGTATGATTCTTTTAGGCGTTGAGGAAGCCTGAAAGAGGACTTTTCCTACCGGAAGCTGTAAAGCCTTATTGTAAATTCATTCCGCCAAAACGTACAAATGCACTCTTACCCGCTCCGGGGTATTTTGAACCGATGAATTACTTACACCTTTGGATTTGAACGCATCCGGAGTCATCCCCGAAACGGTCTTACCCGGTGGACTGCTGGACCGAATCTCCGGTGTCTTCTATTTCCTGTAAGTATTGCCGACTCCATTCACGGAGTTGAGGGTCATGGCGGAGTTCGAAAACGCGGTTAAAATACTTCTCCGCAAGCGACGGATACCCTTCGTAATAATAGATCACCCCGAGGAGGTAGTTCACGTTAACCGACCTTGGGTAACGCCGAATAAGACTTTCCAACTTCTCGCGTGCCTGCTGATACTCCCCGGCGTAGTAGTGCTTCTTGGCTTCGGAAAAGGTCTCTGGCGGCTCCGTGTAGGGAAATTGAGTTGACTTGCTTCGATAAATTGTTTCGCCGGATTCCCGCGGTGCTTTTTTTAAATCAGGATATGGTATCTTAACAACTTTGCGCCGCTTGTTTACCGTGTCGGACTCATCCGACTGCTCGGTGACACCCGGCGTATCGGATGCGGAGTTCCGCTTCTTATTCCGCCGCTTCTTCCGTTGTTTAGCCCGCCGGGCCAACCGTGCCTCATTTTTTCGAACGATGTTTCCGAATAATTCAGGTAGGGAGTTTTTGCGGTACGACTCCGGTTCCAACGATAAATTCGACGTCTCCTTTAACCAATCCATGTAATCCGACTCCATGCTTCCGCTTAGCTGAAGTGGAAACGTGTCCGACGATTCAATTGAAAACTCGAACTGAAACCCATCGGGCAATCCATCGTTCATGCTGATAGTAAGCCGGCCAAGCTGCAGCGGAGTTTCAAAAAGCGTCGTTTCCACGGACACCGGTCCACTCAGGTCATCACTGGACCTGGAGGGAAGCTCAAGCCGAATCGATTTGAGGAAATTGGCGTTGGGATTGCCATGGTTGACCAATAGCGTCCCGTTTTGTCTGGACAGCGTCACGTTCGTCAGCAAGGTTTTGTCCCGGTAAGTTTCAATAGCACTCAGGGTTGCACTGTTATCACCGTACTTGACCCGGCGCTCAAAACGGGTCCCCCTGGTTGTAACTCGCACGCCGAGCAACACATTGGTGTTTTCAGCCGAAACAAACAGGCTTAGACGCCGCCCTGACACAGGCTTAAAATCGACACGTTTGGCGTCCTGTCCACGAAAGGTAGCGTCACTGATGCTTTTTGGCTCCGCGGTTTTAAATTGGCCCAGGCCGGGACCTATCGGAGCTGAATCCTGAGAAACGAAAAGGGAACTACTGGTCCGTAACCCAATGGCCGGAATCGAAACAAAAACCCTTCCGTCGTTTACGGCCAACGAAGCCGAATCATACTGGTGTGTATCCGTATCGGACAATCTGAGGTCCGCCCGGGCATCCCCGTCAACGAATGCCCGCAACTCTATTGAGCCCTGGACGGACGTTTTGCTCCGGCCGGGGTTGGTACCATTCCGTAAGGTGAACGACAGTCTCGAGTCAATTCCCCTGGCGGATGAGAGTTTGACCCAGTCGATTGATTCCACGGGTAACGTTTTAATCAGAGTATTACGGTAGGTTTGAATTGCACGGTTGCTGACCTCCGATGGTTTGAGGGCTTTCTTTAAGGGAGGAAGTCCCACTGTCCGGAGGGCACTGTTAAGAGCGGGATACTGTCCGGCAAACTGCTGTATTGATCCTGCGTACCAGTAACCGGCGGCACAAACGAGCAGTACGAGTACCACTAACAGAATTGTTGAGCGATTCCCCATCAATCGAAATCCTCTCGTTAGGAGTCGTTAACCACCATTTATTTCCCAGTTTTCCTGTATAGCCCGGATACTTTCGAGAATTCTTTCGTCCTCGTGACCGTTTCCCACGGCCTCCTTCAGTAAGTGAAGGGCCTTCTGGAAGTTACCTTCACGAATTTCAATTCGGGCAAAGTCGAGACGGACGTCGTTGTCGGAGGGGTCACATTCGAGGGCCCACTCGAGGAATTCTCGCGCCGACGTGTATCCCTCGTACTCGTAGACCGCTTTGCCGAGGAGTCGGTAATAGCGAGGTTCGTCAAGTCCGTGTTCTACGGCCTTTACGGCCTCGTTGGCCGCTTCGTGCCATTCGTCGCGATCGAAGTGGATCGTGCCTTTAATGTAGTGATATTCCGGTTCACGACGATTTCGCTTGAGGGCCCGGTGGACGTGATCCATGGCCCAGAACAAATTATCTTCTTTGAGATAGACCTGAGCAAGTTTCGCGTTGGCTTTCTCCGTCCAGTCCGCATCCCGGGTTCTCTGGAGAATGGCCTGGAATCGCTCCCGGGCAGCTTCCAGGTGTCCCTGCTCGAATTCCTCAATACCTTTCTCGTACAACCATTCCAGCGCTTCTACGGTACTCATCGAGAGTCACCTTCAAATTGTCACGGCCTTGCCGAAAAAACAACCTAACAAAGCGGTTTTCGGGTGTCAATTTCGGTTACTGAGAACGCCGCATTTCCGGTTGATCCGAGGTCTCTCCCGATGAGGACTGGTTCCTTAACACTGGCGGCGGGATTCCGACGGTATCGGACCCCGTCGTCCGTCCCGAGGATTCTTCAGGTTTCATGTTCTCAGAGGCATCAGTATCGGACATCGTAGTAGTATTCGGCGATTCGTTGGTAGAACCGGTATCGGCGGATTCGTTGTCGGTCCGTCCGATAACTTCAATGTGGTCCCCGACCCGACGGTACTTTAAATCACCGCTTGCAAACACCTCGACTTCGGGAGATTTACCGGCCTTTTCGTTCTGTTGGTCGGGATTGGAAGGTTGTGTGTCCGGTGACGGTTCTTCCTGTGACGGTTCTACCGATTCTTCGGTCCGTTGGGACTCCGGTGAGGAGGACTCCTGGTCGGGCCGTTGGTTTGATTCGGGCTGAGACTCCTCCGGTAAGTATTCAGGCCGTCGATCAATTTCTTTCTCGGATGAATTACCCGGATTCTGCTCGTAAATATTCTGAAATTCAGTTGCTCCCTGGTTGGCGGAGACGGGACTGACGTTGGTGTCGGGGAAGGGAACCGGTTCCAGAAGTTCCTCGTCGTTGGTGTAATCCTTGCGGAGTTCCCGATAGATCTTTGTTAACTGATCCTGAAGACCAAGCTGTCGGGCAACCCGATCAGGGTTAACACGGTCGTAATGTTCCCGGAACCATTTGTATCGTTGATCATTACGCTCCCGGGTCGAAAGCGATCGCCACCATTGAGCAACGGAGGCCGGTGGCGTTCGATCCGGGGGGATGTACCCCCAGCGATATTTGGCCCCAAGTTCGTAACTCGTTAATTGTTTGGCTTTATCGGACTCCGACATGTATTTAATAATCTGAGGCTTGTTGAGTTCGTCAAAAAACTCACTGCGGAGTTCGTCAGTCGGTACGGATTCCTGAGCTAAACCGATGAACGGAATCAGTAAAAAACCGACAACTGCCAGCAGAAGAACCTTCGGTCTCATATTAGTTTGCACCTCACTTCCAGGGCTTCCCTTACCTAAACGGAATCCAGCGCCGTTTCCTTCCCTTGATTTTTTTCGGGGTCCCGACCGAGCAAATCACGACGGGCTGCCTCTATCATGGTTTCCACGTCCGGAAAGGGTGAGTGAAACACTTCGTAGCCCGTCTGCGGAGGTTGAGACCACCGGCCCGTCGGGAAGGACCATTCGGCAAGATCACGACGGAGTCCGTCCAGTACGGTGTCAATTTGCCCGGAGGAGACGGCCGAGAACCCGCCAAAATCGGTTCCGTGAAAGCGGGTGGTGGAATCCTCGGAAAAATCCTTTCGGATTCGGTTGGCGGTGCTTTTGGCCCACTGTTCAGCCCGCTTTAACCCCCGGTTTTCAACAACATCCTCGAAGTCAGGCACAACCAGACGCCAGACGACGAGATCAATATCGGGATCGTCGGCGAGTTTCTCGTTGAGCGATCGTTTCCAGTAATCGTATTCGGGGAAGTTCGTAACCTCATCCCGGCGCCGCTCAACTTCCAGCGTGGCGTAACGGTGGGCGTGAGCCAGGTTCCTCGACAGTACGGGAAGCCCGTACTCGAGAAATTGGTTTATCCGGGGAGAGGGATCCTCCTTGAAAAATAAGGTAATGAACCCGGCAAGATTCCCGTCGACGGTCACCGGGTTAACTTTTAAAACGCTGGCTCCCTTTGGCGGGTCGTACGACGTTAGGCGCTGTATGCGAGGGAACTCAACCAGATCCTGTTCGGAGTGATCGCGCAATCGTCGCACCACGGGGGAATTGGACGATAACCGCGGGGACGGACTAATTCCCTCACTAACGTCCTGCAGTCGAAATTCGTCGTTGACCGTCCAGTAGACAGCCGCTCCAACCGGTGAGAACGTCTCCATTAATGTCTTAATTATTAAATCAATTGATTCCTCCGGCTCGGTTATCCGGCTCGCGTCCCGAATTTCGCCAATCCACTCAAATAATTTCTCCCGTTCCCGCTGTACCGATTTATGACGTCGGGCAAGACGAACCAGTCCACTCATCCGATCAACGAGAAGTTTCAGTAATTTTTCGTCGTCGGACGAGAAAAACTCCGGCTGGTCGTCATCGAGACAGATGTATCCTAGGGTCCCTTCCTCGTCGGCCAGAATCCCCCCCAGGAAGGATTCAACATCGGGAGGCGTTAACTTCTGAATCCGCTGTCCCTTGAACGAAAAATTATCGATCCGATTAATCCTGAGCGTCTGTTTACCGGTTTCCATCCACTCGCAACATTTTTCGTAGAATAGACGACGCTGTTTGACGACCGTTTCATCGGTGCTATTACCGTCGGCGGGAATAAACGCAACGTGGTCGGCGGGGATCAAATTCCGGACCATGTCGGTAATGCGCTGGTGCAGGGTCTCCAGTCGATCGTGTTCAAGCGGCTGGAGTTCACCAACTTTCTGCATAAGGTCCACTTTCTTCTCCCGTCGCTCCAGTTCCCTGACCGACCGGTCGACACTCATCAGGACCTCAAGATCCTCAACAAACGAATCGAACGCTCCAGGGTCCTCATCAAGACTCTCCCATTCAAGGACAAGAATGCCGATCGGAGTTTGCCGATCCTTAAATGGAACCATCGTGACTTTATCGGGATCGACGGGTTTTCGGTGATACTGGAGATTACGCCAGTCTATTTGCTGATCCTCTTGAGTCAGTTCTTCCTCGTGACGGAGGACCCATCCCACACCCCTTGCACGACTGGAGTCAATACTAAAGTCAGTCTTAATGTCACCGTAATCATTGATTACGTAACCCGGCTGTGCTTCATCGTCACTCACGTGAAAATACACCAGATTATCAAACCCGTATTGATCCCGGGCGGACTCCATCCAGGAGACAAGAAGCTCCTGAAGTTGTTCCGAAGCATTCCGATTCTCAACGACCTCGGGATGAAAATCGACCGTTTTAACATCGTTGTCACCGGGCTCTTCCGGCTGCTGTGAGGTTGACTGAGAGGGTGAACTGACGCTGATAGTCCCGGACCGGACGTACTGGTCAATCATAAACGGAAGGCCAACGTAGCCGGCCCAGACAAGCATATCCAGTGAGTCAGGACTTCGGGAGATTAAAATCAAATCGGACGGGATCGCAAAGATCCCCAGGGTCACTGCAAGGGGTAGATTGAGTATGAAGCCGGCCCCTGAAACAACCAACGCCGTAAGAGCCCGACCGATCCAGACCGACTCGAATCCGTACCCAACGGCAAAAAGAAATGAAACTATTAGCAAACTTCCACCGGTTTGAAATGCTCGGTTCATGTTTTTGTGGCCTCCGAAATCAATCCCGCTAATATACCCATATCACTTACAGTAACCTCCGTTGAGGAGGTCAGTTTCATGCTCCTGAGTAAAATTAAGATCCCCGGTACGAGAACTTCTTCCCGACCACTCTGAACCATTGGTTCGCGCGCTATCGTCTCAAACGGTTCACCGAGGAATTTTTGGTAAAGTTGATTTATCGTCGATCGGGTCAATGCGGTACCGTGAACTCTCCCCGGGTCGTACGTCTCAAGCTGTAAGTGCACGGACGCCAGTGTCGTTCCCGTACCGCCCACGCACAGCAACGGTCCATTGTTAGTGTTTCGGGGAATAAGCGTTTCTCCTAAAACATCTTCCATGCAATCGGAGTTTTCGGGAGTGCAACGGGTTTCACTACTACACCGTTCGTAGAGTGTGACAACGCCAATCTCCAGGCTTTCGGTGGATTCGAGTGTTCCGCTATTGAAGGTTATCCATTCGGTACTTCCCCCACCAATATCAACGATCTGACCGTTTGACTTACCAGGGAGCGAGGACGTCACCCCCTTATAAATCAACTCGGCCTCCCGTTCACCCGAAATCAGTTCCGGACGGACGGATGTGACCGATTCGATCCGGTCAAAGAGGTCCTGAACGCTTGAATCGGACGCCCGCCGACAGGCACTTGTAGCCACGGCACCGACCCACTGACCATCCTGTTGATTGACCTCCCGATCAAAACCTCTGACACAGTCAAGGACCCTGTCTCGAGCTCTGGGTGTAATTTCACCGGAGTCGTCCACACCTTCCCCCAGACGAGTCACCTGCATCCCCCGGGCTTTAACGGTTTCCGGGTGAACCGTATCCGATTCCTCCACACAGATAAAACGAGTGGAATTCGTTCCCAGATCGAGGGCGGCCAGCGGACGGGTCAACGGGGGCCCATTGACTCCGGGGCGGATTGTAGAGGAGGTTGCTCCACACGAAGTTTCCAGTTTCTGATCGGGGGGCCCCATTCCTGCCGGGGTGTTAAAGTCTCCAGAAGCGGCAGGTAAACCTCGGGTTCGGGGAACAACAGGTTCCCGACCTCGGGTTCAATCGGCGCCGACTTGGGTGAAATTTCGTCCTGTTTACGAACTTCGTAGACGTTAACGGTCCTGAGTCGATCGTCCCTGCGGTTGAACTGAAT
>JBDGPI010000056.1:55892-59649 GCA_042219765.1 Salsurabacterium abyssinicum (SeqCode) | reverse complement strand
GAATCTGAAGGTAGTAGTAAGACACGACAATCAGGATCAGTGCCATCAGGGCAAAGAGACCGTAGTACCAGTAACGGTAGAGGAGGGAACGAAGGTACTACAGGTCGAACATTAAACTTCCTGCGGTTCGCGCAGTGACTCCGCTTCCTCAAGTTCCATCGGCACCACGGACGTCACACCGGATTCCTCCATGGTTACACCAAAGAGTCGGTCGGCAGCCTGCATCGTTAACTTGTTGTGAGTAATGATGATGAACTGGGTCGTGTCCTGGTACCGGGATATGAGTTGAATGAACTGGTTGACGTTCTCGTCGTCCAGTGGATGATCAACCTCATCGAGGAAACAGAACGGACAGGATTTTCGCTCAAAAAGCGCAAAAAGAAAGGCCAGGGCTCCGAGTGTTTTTTCCCCACCGGATAGTGCCGACATGGTCCGTAACTGTTCGCCGGGCGGTTCAATCTCTATTTCCACACCGGCTTCGAGAACGGGACCATCGGTGAGTTCAATCGATCCGCTCCCCCCCTGGAAGAGCTCCGCAACGAATTCCTCGAAGTACCCCTGGATCTCGGTGAACGCTTCCACAAACTGGTTTCGGGCTCTCTCGTTGAGGCGGTCAATCAGTGATTCGAGTTTATCACAGGACGTCCGAAGGTCCTCGTACTGTGATCGAATTTCCTCAACTTCCGACTCCAGTTCATCGGCCTCCTCACGGGCCAGCATGTTAACGGGTTTTAAATCTCTTATTTCACGTTTTATTGAGCGCAGACGATCACTCAGGTCGGACCGATCAAGGTCCTGTACCTCGACCTCATCACCAAGGTGATCGGTGTAATCACGAATTGCTTCGGGAGGTGAGATTTCAAGGTCATCCTCAATCATTTCTTGGTGTTCCTCGAAGCGAGCTTCTTCGTTGGCCAGCTCGGATTTGACCTTATCCAGTTTCCCCCGGAATTTTTCCTCCTGAGTCTCGTGTCGCCGAATTTTGTCGTTTACCCCCTCAAACTGTTCTTCGAGTGACTCCTGACGAGCGTCAATACTGGATTTCAGGTCGTCCAGTGCCGAAACTGCAATATCGATACGATCGAGTTTAAGTGATGCGAGAGTCTCCTTCCGGGTAATTTCAAATTGATCGGACACGAGTTTCTCCGAGTGGACTTCACTCTCACGGAGGCTTTCGATGGCCTGGTTGATTCGATCCTCACGTTCCTCGATACGGGACCCTGATTCCTGGATTCGTGAGCGAGCAACACTTCGTCGTTGTTCCACGTCCCGCTGGGTCGAGCGTAAGTCCTCGATCGAGGACGTCAGTTCGTCAATGCGAGCTTTGAGCTGTTCTATCTCATCCCCCTTGCGATCATCGAGGGACTCAAGGATCCGGCCGATGGACCGGTTGGCTTTTAGTTCATACCCCAAATCAAGGGATTCCACCCGTGTTTCGGTAACATCATTGATGAGTTCCTCAGTCCGCTGTTGAAGGCGATTCAATTCATGGGCCAGCTTTCGTGTTGACTCCCGGTTTGCACGTCGTTCCTCCTCGAATCCCTGCAGACTTCCATCCAGTTGTTCAAGCTGACGCTCGCAGAGTTCGAAACGCTCCTGAAAATAGCTGGCGTCATTCTCTACTCGCTCGAGCCGGTTTTCCAGACTGGATTGTTGTTCCTGGAGCCGACTGATTTTGTTTTTCCGCCTGAGGAGACTCCCTTCGTTACCGTTTCCGAATCGCAGGCCGGACCGGGCGCTTATAACGTCCCCGTCAAGGGTTACCAGACGGATACGACCCGAGGGAAGCCCCTGTTGCTTCAGCTGATCGAAGGCAGTACTGTCGTCCTCAATAATTAATGTGTTGCCGAGCAACGAATGAACGAGGCTGCTGAGATCCTCCGGATACTCGAGAGCGTCCGAGGCCCGGGCCAGCACCCAATCCCGATCGGTGACACTTCTGTCATTGATACCCGAACTGTCGTAGAGGTCCATCGGCCGCAGTGTGACCGAGTCCAGCTCCTCCTGCCGAATGAATTCAAGCACTCCCGGCACCGAGGCAAAGGACCCGAGGACCAGATCGTGAAGGTGGTCCCCGAGAACTGATTGAAGCGCGGTTTCGAAGCGATCCGGAACGTCCACCATATCCCCGAACATCCCCTCAATCCCCTCGACAACGCCCTTCTCGGATGCTTCAAGTAATTCTCTCACACCAACCGGCACGTCCTCGCGAGACTTGATGCGACTACGAAGGGAACTGACCTCTTCGTCAATGCGATCGAGCTTGTTGGTCAGGGTTCGGCGTTTGTTATCGAGTTCCTGTCGGAACTCCCCGAGTAATTGCTTCTCCCGGTTTTTAACTTTTCTGGTGAGGGACAACTGTATGATTTCGGTCTCGGCCTGACAGAGACTTTCGAAGTCCGAACGGTAATTCGATTGTAGCGACCGTTTCTCGTTGGCCCGGGATCGCAGCTCGTTGTTGAGATCCTGAAGTGACGCATTCAGTTCACTACGTCGCTGCTTGAGGGTCTGTTCCTGGCGACGAATGTCCTGGACCTCAGTTTTATGGAATAGTGTGCGATCCCGAAGGGTTTCCCGGCGCTCATCGAGCGTACTGCGGCGATTCTTTTGACGGTTGCGTGACTCTTCTAAAACGGATACCTGACGATCACAGATTGTCTCCCGGAGGCTGGCCAGATACCGTTCCTTGTAATTTTTTACCAGGGACCGTTGTTCGGACTCGAGCTGGCGGCGAAGCTGATCGCGGTTGTTTTTTTCACGATCGTGTTGATCACGGAGTGATTGCAGGCGGGCCCGGTACTCACTGCGATTCTCCCGGAGTTCCTGTCGTCGACTTCGGTACGGTGAAAGTATTGTCTGCAGCCGACGTTTACGTGTCTTAATCTGGTGACGATCCGCCTGTAGGTCTTCTTTTTCCTCAAGGACGGTTTTCTTTTTGCGTTCGGCCTCCGTAAGTTTCTCCGATAGCGTTTCGCGCTGGGTACGCTTGGACTCGAGGGACTCAGCAAACTTTTCGAAATCCCGTTTGGCCAGTTCAATTTTGAACTGGCGCAACGAGGTTTGCAGTTCACTGACCCTCTCGGCCTTTTCGGCCTGTCCACGGAGCTGTGAGAGGCGTCCCTGTTTTTCCTGTAATTCATTCTCGACCTGATCGAGTTCATCGCGTGTCTTTTTCAAACGCCGCTGGGTCAGGTCCCGGCGATGGCGGTAGGATGCAATACCGGCCGCTTCCTCAATTATTTCTCGCCGTTCCTCGGGTTTGCTATCAATTAATTTAAGCACTTCCCCCTGCCCGATCGAGGAGTAGAGATCCTGTCCGATACCAGTATCCCGAAAGAGATCCTGGATATCCTTGAGTCGCACTTCCTCCCCGTTCAGGTAGTAAGTCCCGCTACCGTCCGATTCGACTTTACGACCGACTTCAATTTGATCCTGGTCGGTATCGAGGACGTCGCCACACTCCCGGAAGGTCAAATACGCCTCGGCGGACTGTTTTTCGCCCCTTCGTACGTTCCCACGGGCGATAACGTCACTTATCTCATCACCCCGGAGCTGCTTGGCACTCTGCTCTCCGAGGACCCACTGAACAGCATCGTAAATATTGCTTTTACCACAACCGTTGGGACCAACGATACCGATAATTCCCTGCTTGAGGTCAATTTCGGTTCGCGAGTAGAAGGACTTAAACCCATCAAGGACCAGCTTATCTAAGTAGATATAGACTCACCCCGCAGTATGAAGGAAGGCAGGCTCGGAT